>CAJVYO010000260.1 GCA_913009515.1 uncultured Methylococcaceae bacterium | reverse complement strand
AGCTTAGAAAATACGTGGCTTAGACTATTTTTAATCATTAGCTTTTATCTATTTTGTAAACTTCAACAAAAAATAAGTGCGACCAAACTCGCGCTTATCTTACTGGTTTTTATTACTTTAATTTTATCGCTATGTTGGTCAGCCTTTATTTATAAACGCTTGTTAATTGATCCCTTATTACCCAGTTTTGCACTGATTTTTTTATTTATTACCTTTTTCATCCAAAAACAATTAAAAACCGAAGAGGAAAAACGCTGGTTACGCTCAGCCTTTGAACACTATATTTCACCGAATCGGGTTAAACATTTAATCGAGCATCCCGATAGCTTGAGTTTAGGCGGAGAGTATCGAGAGTGTAGCTTTGTGATGACTGATTTGGCTAATTTTACTAGCTTAATGGAAAAACATTCGCCACATGAATGTGTCAATATGCTCAATGAATATCTCGATGGCATGATTGAAATTGCGTTTAAATATAATGGCACCTTGGATCGTATTGTCGGTGATGCGGTAGCGGTGATTTTTTCAGCCCCGCTAATACAAGAAAACCATCGTGAATTAGCGTTAAAATGCACATTAGAAATGGATGCCTATGCAATGCAATTTGTATCAGCTAAAAATAACCAAGGCATTAACTTTGGTATTACCCGTATCGGTGTCTGCACCGGAAATGTATTAGTGGGTAACTTTGGCGGTAAAACCATGTTTGATTATCGGGCTTTGGGTGATCCGATTAATACCGCCGCACGCTTAGAAAGTGTTAATAAACAATTTGGCACCCGTTTATGTGTGGCAGAATCTACCTTACAAGGTTGTAAAGGTTTCCGAACCCGCCCGATAGGCGACTTAGTATTAAAAGGTAAAACTGAAAAAATAAAAGCATTTGAGTTAGTGTCAGAAGAACGCTTTACGCAGCCTTTAATACAAATCTATATTGATGCTTATGAGCTTATGGAAAATTATGGCAGTGATGCACTCTGTTTATTTAAACAGTTAATTGAGCAATATCCAGACGATAGCTTAAGTTTATATCATTATCAACGCTTAGAAGATAAGCTAGTCAATAACCTAGATATAAATGCCACCATTATTTTAAAAGATAAATAATAAATATGACTATATTAAGAATTATTGCGATTTTTTTTATTGTAATCAATACGCAGGCTGTAATCGCTGACGATATGCATAGCACAATAAAAAAAGCGAAACGAATGACTCAGCAAGGGCAATTTGAACAAGCCTATAACTTGTTAGCGCCGGTATCAGATGATTATGCAGGGGAGGCTGATTTTGATTATCTTTACGGTGCTGTTTTAGTGCAATTAAAGCAAAACACCTTAGCGGCATTAGCCTTAGAGCGTGCCTTAATCATGCGTCCTGAACATTTAGCCACTCAACAACTCTTGTTAAAAACCTATCAACAATTAAAAAACTTTGATATGGCAATGGCATTAAAACAGAAAATAAATACTTTAAGCACAACACCGAAAAAGGCAGTGATAAACACTAATCCTACCGAATCAATCTATCGATTTTCAGGATTTTTAGGGATGGCCGTTGGTTATGATGATAATTTAACCACTGGGCCAGATAATGATTTTATTACCTTGCCGATAGTTTCTGAATTAGGCGATGTCTATGTTGGGGACACTTTAGTTAAAGACCAAGATGTTTTTGGTTCTTTTAGCGGCGGTGGACGATTGGATATAACATTACCCAAGAATTTCTCAGTTAATATGGGTGTGTATGGTAATCATCGTTTAAATGATAGTCGTAACGATGAAGATATGAGTTTAGTTAGCTCTTGGCTAGGAACCGGTTATCAATGGGATAAAAATACCTTTAATATTAGTTTTAAACAGCAAGCTATTTGGTTAAGCGAACAACATTATCAAGATCAATATTCCTTTTTAGGGCAATGGTCACGCTCGTTATTTCAATCTAGTTTAGTATCTTTTTATGCGAATGGGCGGCTATTAAAATATAAAGAGGCCACCAACCTCAATGCTA
>CAJVYO010000259.1 GCA_913009515.1 uncultured Methylococcaceae bacterium | reverse complement strand
TGGTAAACCTCGACCTAATTTATCTATATACCTCAAGTTTTCCATAAATTTAACAATAACGGGGTTAATAGCATACGAAACACCATAGCTTAATTTTTCAATAGTGACCGTATTAGGTAGTCGCCCCGGGCTTATAAATTCAATGCGATTGGTGAAAATAAAGATACGAATCCTTGATCCAGAAATAGCATAATTACGATGTACGCACGCGTTAACCACTAACTCCCTGAATACTTTATCGGGATAATTAAATTTAAGCGATTCAAGCTGTCCACCCTTAATAACGGAAGGACGTTGAATATTATTTTTAATGACCGCCAATGCACTTTCAACCTGAGCATCCAATGTACCCGTTATCACTTGCTTATCAATTAATTCTTCAGTGAGTTCATTACCTGCAAAATGTGCAAACGAAATACAGGCATTAGGCAGTAATTTCTGTGGATTTAATGCAAAAACTAATAAACCTGCAACAGTTGCCTGATACTGTTCTGTCAAAATATCGGTGTTTTTTAATAAATTCTCAGGCCGTTCCTCTTGTGAGAAATCCACTTGATAGTTATCAAAATATTCGCTGATCTTATTCAGATTAATCTGTTTTATACCACTGCCGTCAACCCCAAGTGCATCATAATGAAACACACCGCTTTGCTGAAAAAGTCGCATCAATTCAGCTTGTGTTGCCACTCGATTAGTCGATCCAACCCGAATTAAAAACTGATGATTTAAGCTTTGATAAGGTTTATCTTTACCTTTTGCAATGCTCACCACAATAATTTTTTTATTATCGTAAGTTAAAATATCAGTGACGACATCCAAAGCAGGGATAATATTATTACGGGCAATATTAGAAAAATATTCTTCATAATTTTTATCTTCTTGCACGCCTTTAATACTGCCATCATCAGCCACCCCGATCAATAGATGTCCGCCCTGTGTATTAGCAAAAGCAATCATTTCTTTGGCAATACTCTCAGGTCTAACTAATGCTTCCTTGAATTCAATCGAAGCATTTTCACCCTGTTGTAATAAATCAACTATATTCATTATTTTTGGATATATATTTCATTTAAAGCCATTAATCCATTGCCTGCAAAAACAAAGAGTTTGTTATAAGTCGATTTTTTTATGACAAAGCGAATGATTTCCGCATCAATATTAAGATAATCATGAACTAAAGCATTTCGCATTCCAATAATTTTACGCCATTCTATCGTTTCAATATTTTTCACCCCATATTGTGCTAGTTTTTCAAAGGCAGAATACGCATCGGCGGGTGCAGTTTGATTTAAGGCATAACTCCAATGTTTTGCAATACCAATACAAGCTTCGATTAAAATTTGTAATGTTCGTTCTGATGCACGATATTCATAGCGGTTTAAATCTCGTTGTTTGATGATTTCGGTTAAACCTTGTAATTCCTTTTCCAAGTCGCTGAGGTGTTCACGCATTGAAAATAAATAAGTGTCATCCATAAATAAACTGTTGGTTTTGATAATGATATAAGTAATCTAATTCCCATTTTGACATAATTCGTTGTTGTTCTTGAAGCTGTCGAGATAGGTTCTTACTGAGCAATAGCTCACCACTTTTAAGCACTGACATAGCCAGTGGAATAGCCGAGATATTCATATCTAATACACTCAACTCGCTTTCCTTTAGCTTTAATGTCTGTTGCCATTCTAAAGCAACTAATTCAGACCTTAATCGCCGTGTTATGATATTTTTTTCCCATGATTTAAAAATCACCGCTAAATCAATATCACTCTTTTGATGGGCTGTTCCTTTTGCATAAGAACCATACAGCCAAAGCAGTTCTACTGTTTCATCTTGTTTAGCCAGTTGAATGATTTTAGGTTTTATTTTCTCAAAATTCATAAAATAAAATCTATTCTGCTGTAACGTGTTTTATATACCACTCAATCGCTTCTTCCATGCCTTGATAAATATCATGAGTGGGAAAATATCCAATCAGCGTTTTGGCTTTATTAATATCCGCATTAGAGTGACGTATATCACCTG
>CAJVYO010000258.1 GCA_913009515.1 uncultured Methylococcaceae bacterium | reverse complement strand
AAATATTACGTCAATTTCGCCAACAACAAATGGTACGCATTGCATGGCGTGATTTAGCTAATTGGTCAGAGCTAGATGAAACCCTAGCCGATTTAACCGCTTTAGCAGAAAGTTGTATTCAATTTACGCTTGATTATTTATATCAACAAGCCTGCGACAAACGCGGCACACCGGTTTTAAATGATGGTACCCCGCAAAATTTAGTCATTTTAGGTATGGGCAAATTAGGGGCATGGGAACTTAATTATTCGTCGGATATTGATTTAATTTTTGCCTATCAACAAGAAGGTCAGTTAAATGACCGTAAAGAAACCAGTTATAGCGAATTTTTCAGCAAAATTGCCCGTCAATTAGTGAAAATTTTAGATGAAATCACCGCTGATGGCTTTGTGTTTAGAACAGACATTCGTTTACGTCCTTTTGGTGATAGCGGCCCTATCGTGATGACCTTTGATGGTTTAGAAAATTACTATCAAACACAGGCTCGCGAATGGGAACGCTATGCGATGGTGAAAGTTCGTCCTGTTGCCGGTGATAAACAAGGCGGAAAAGGCTTTATGCAGCTGATAAAGCCCTTTGTTTATCGACGTTATCTTGATTACGGTGCCTTAGATGAAATACGCCAATTAAAACTGCAAATTACTCAAGAATTACAGCGTAAAGACCGCATGGATAATATCAAACTCGGTCCTGGCGGTATTCGTGAAATTGAATTTATTGGACAAGCTTTTCAACTGATTCGTGGCGGCCAAGAGTTTGATTTACAAGAACGTCGCATTCAGGTGATTTTAAAGTTATTAGGTGAAAAAAACTTATTACCTTTAAATGATAGCGAACAATTACAAAGCTCTTATCAATTTTTACGCCGTGTTGAAAATCATATTCAGCAACATCAAGATAAACAAGCTCATGATTTACCCACAAAAGCACATGAACAAGCGATTTTAGCGTATTCAATGGGCTATGCAGATTGGCAAAGTTTCATTGCAGTTTTAAAGCCGATACGTGAAAAAGTGCATGCTGTTTTTAGTGATGTTTTTTCAATCAATACACCCGATACAGAAATTAGTACCAGCGAAAGCATTTGGATGGGGCATGCTCATGAAGAAATCTGTTTAAATCAACTCGCAGAAATGGGCTATAAAAAAGTTGAAAAAACCTTAGACTTGCTAAATAGCTTTCGAGAATCATCAGCTATTAAACGCCTAACCTCTAAGGGTATGACGGCTTTAAATAAATTAATGCCGCAATTAATTGACCTTTTAGCGACACAAACCAATGCCTACCAAACCTTAGAACGTGTTTGCGGCTTATTTGAAGTGCTTGCAGGGCGTAATGTCTATTTAGCATTATTAGCTGAAAATCCCCCTGCCCTGCATCAATTAACCACCCTATCCAGTGCCAGTCCTTGGATTTGTGAATATATCGCCCAATATCCGTTCTTATTTGATGAATTATTAGATACGCGTTCACTCTATGAACCCTTAGAAAAATCTGTCTTACAACAACAGTTACAACAACAATTAAGCAGCATTGCTAACAACGACATAGAGCAATTAATGATTGCTCTGCGTCAATTTAAACAAGTGAATGTATTACGTGTCGCTGCTGCCGATATTATGGGAAAAATATCGTTAATGGTGGTCAGTGATTATTTGAGCTATATTGCTGAAGTTATTTTAGAGCAAGCCGTCGCTATTTCATGGCACATACTCACTGAAAAACATGGTTTACCCGAAAATACCAGCCAAGAAAATACCCGCTTTGGGATTTTAGGTTTTGGTAAATTAGGCGGCTTAGAACTGAGTTATAGTTCTGACTTAGATTTAATTTTTATTGCTGATTATGACAATGCCAATGCTTTAACCGACGGTCGTAAACAAGTCAGTAATACGCAATTTTATAATAGTTTAGGGCAAAAAATACGCAGTTTATTAAACACCCAATTGCTATCAGGGATGCTCTATGAAGTCGATATGCGGCTACGTCCCAGTGGTGAAGCCGGATTATTAGTCACCCCCATGAGTAGTTACGAAGATTACTTAAAAAATACCGCATGGACATGGGAGCATCAGGCATTAGTACGCGCCCGTTTTGTAACCGGTGATGTAGAAACTGAAAAAAAATATACGCTCATACGTGAACATATT
>CAJVYO010000257.1 GCA_913009515.1 uncultured Methylococcaceae bacterium | reverse complement strand
ACTGCAATAGCAGTCATACCTTGTACATCTGCAATCAACGCTGCAAGTTCCATAATACCTCCAAAAGTATTGTTATAAATTAAAGTTTAAAAAAAGAATTAATGATCTTCGTGCGCCATGCTTAGGTATACAACGGTCAATACCATAAAAATAAACGCTTGAAGGGTAATAATTAAAATATGAAATACTGCCCATGGAAAGCCTAATAGCGGCTGTATATACCAAGGTAACAATGCAATCAATATAAAGATTAACTCACCCGCATAAAGGTTACCGAATAACCGTAATGCTAATGAAATAGGTTTTGCGATTTCTTCAACTAACTTTAATAGTAAGTTAAAAGGCATCATCCAAGGACCAAAAGGCGTACAAGTCAATTCTTTAGTAAAACCAATAACACCTTTGATTTTAATACTATAAAAGATAATCAAACCAAATACGCTGATAGATAATGCAAAGGTTGCATTTAAATCCGTACTCGGTACCACTCGCATATATTCCATGCCCATCATACCGGCTACGCCAGGTATAATATCAACAGGGAATAAATCCATAAAGTTCCAAAGGAAAACCCAGATAAAAATAGTTAACGCTAACGGAGCAATTAATTCACTTTTACCGTGAAAACTATCTTTTACTTGTTGATCAACAAATTCGATAATCATTTCTACAAAAGCTTGTGAATTGCTCGGCACACCAACAGTTGCTTTTTCCGCCGCTGATTTAAAAAACCAAACAAATAATCCACCTAAAATAGCTGAAAAGAACAAGGTATCTAAATGTAATTGCCAAAAACCTTCGCCTACTGATAGGGGGGTAAGATGGTGAACAATATATCCTGTTGCGCCTTCCGCCGCGTGTGCTTCAGTAGCCATTTTTCCTCGCTTTCCTACTAAAATTAATATTTACGTATTAATAACGCAAACCAAAAAACTGTTAATGCAGATATATAAGTTATCGACATTGAAATGATATTAAGTTCAGAATCCTGAAAAATTAAGCCAAATATTAACGCGGTCATGACTAATTTGCCTGACTCACCCGCATAAAACGAACGAACAATCATTCTTGCTTCTTGTCCCTTATGCTTATTAATTTTTCGTGCAAAATAAAGATTCGGTATCAGAGCCGCTAACCCGCCATAAAAGGAAGATTTAAAGCTAATACTATCGCTAAACACTAAAAAAATTGCCATAACCAAACTAACAATAAATAATTGTGCTAAAACAATCTTAGTCACAATTGATAGCTTTGCTATTTTTTTCACGATAATCCTGATTGAATAATGGATAAATTATAGCTAGACGGGGTGCTTTTAGCAAGCCTCATTTATAAGCACACTGCGTCATTAGCTTTCATAAACAGCACTTAAACCCAAGTTAGCTATAATGCCGTCAAACTCATCGAGGCTATTATAATGAATACATATTTCACCTGCGTTATTTTTACGGTGCTTGATAACCACATTCGCCCCTAAAAAATCCGTTATCGCGGTTTGTAACGCGAGAATATCTTGATCCAATTTTGATTTAACCGTATTCTCTTCTCCCCTGCTTTGCAAAACCTGTACTAATTTTTCGGTACTACGCACTGAAAGCGCTGATTTGATAATTTTTTTAGCCGCCGCCACTTGCTGTTGGGGCGTTAAACTTAATAATGCCCGTGCATGCCCCATACTAATGTCACCCGCAACCAACGCATCTTTTACCGTTAATTCCAAATCATTAAGCCGTAATAAATTAGTCACCGTGGTTCGGGATTTACCAATGGCATCGGCAATTTCTTGATGGGTTAAGCTAAATTCCTCTTGTAAACGACGCAAGGCATTTGATTCTTCCAAAGCATTTAAATCTTCACGTTGTACATTTTCAATAATCGCAACCGCGATGGCACTACGGTCATTCATGACTTTTATCACCACTGGCACATCGGTTAATCCAGCTAATTGAGCCGCTCGCCAACGACGTTCACCAGCAATAATTTCATACTTTAAATTGTTTAACTGCCTAACAACAATGGGCTGGATAATGCCTTCTACTCGAATTGACTCTGCTAATTCTTGTAAAGGAGCCTGCGTCATCTGTTTACGCGGCTGATATTCGCCTGATTGCAGGGTTTCGATAGGTAAGGTTTGTAAGCTCATTACTCTATATTTTGAACTTGCTCACGCATTTG
>CAJVYO010000256.1 GCA_913009515.1 uncultured Methylococcaceae bacterium | reverse complement strand
AATAAAATTAAGCGTACATTATCTTTTAAGGCATTCACTAATTTAGCCATTAACGCTAAATCAATCATCGATGATTCATCAACCACCACAATATCATAAGGTAAACGCCGTTCATGATTATATCTAAAATACGGTGAAGGCGGTTTAGCCCCTAATAAACGATGAATGGTGACCACTTTTTCAGGAATTAACTGTTTAATAGCAGCCGAACAAGCTAAACCTTGTTTACTTTGTCCAATCGATTCCTGTAAACGCATCGCCGCTTTGCCTGTCGGAGCAATTAAGGCAATATTTAATGGTTGAGCGGCTAAATCTTGCAATAAAGCTAAGATTTTAACCACGGTGGTGGTTTTTCCCGTTCCCGGCCCACCAGTGATAATAGTAAACGCTCGACTCACCGCTGCTTTCGCGGCTTCTTTTTGCCAATCTATCTCAGTCGTTTTAGGAAAATAACGTTCAACGGCTGTGTTCAGCTGTTTAACCGTGTAGGTCGTTGATTTTAACGCCTGTATTTTGACTGCAAGCTGACATTCATAGCCCCAATAGCGTTGCAAATAAAGGTGCTCTCGCTCTAATACTAAAGGTTTATCACCGAGACCATTCGCCAGCCCTGATGCCTCAATAATCTGTACTTGCTGATTATTGAGTGCTAAACAACTATGTCCCTGACTTTGAGCATACGATAAATTTAAAATAATCTCAGAAAAAGCCGCTTGTTCTGCAGCGACTTTCAACTCACAGCGAGCGGTTAAAAATTTAGCAAACGCCTTATCTAAACGACTAAAATCATCTTGCATCAACTTTTTCCCTTACTCTGCGGCTAAGGCTTCTTCCTTGGCATCTAAAGCACGATTAGTCACGGTTGACATACATTCTAAATAGCTTTCTGAATAATTACGGTGGGCATCCGCTAATCCACGCGCAGAACCAAATAATTCTTTCAATTCTTTCAATACTACTTCAGGTTTTTCTGCTTTTTTCAGCCCTAACATTTTAATATACCCCAAATACGCTGTTTTACGATCAGGTTCAAACGCCGCAAAGCCTGGCATTTTTTTACTGGATAAATCCACAATACACTCAGTCATGGTTTCAACATCTAAATGATAGGATTTCACATCAGGGTCATTGAGCAGTTTTTCATGCACTAATTGTGTGTACTGTTCTTTTTCAGAACACGCTGCTAAAACAAACAGTGAAAGACCCATAATGATTATTTTTTTCATAACATATTACTATTTTATTATTATAATGAAACCGCTCTCAATAGTGAGCAGCCCTATTTTTGCAAACTTATCGTTTGCATTGTGTGCTTAATCCACCCTTCCGCTTCCTCATTAATGACTTTGCTTTTACGCCCATCAACCCTAATCGGTGCACCAATTTTTAACTGAATGCATCCCGCATATTTGACAAAACTATTACGCGGCCAACACTCGCCCGCATTATGAGCAATCGGAATAATCGGATAACCGGTGCGTTGTGCCAATAAACTACCGCTGGCACTAAATTTACCGTGTTCGTTTGGTGACATGCGTGTTCCTTCTGGATATATCACCACCCAAAATCCCGCTTGTAACCGCTCTGCCCCTTGGCTTAAAAGTTGTTTTAATGCTTTTTTAGGCGATGAACGGTCAATCGCTATCGGCTTTAAACTTGCCATTGCCCAGCCCCAAAACGGAATCAATAATAATGATTTTTTAAGCAAAATAGCTTGCGGCGGTAATAAAGCCACTAATGCAATGGTTTCCCATGCAGACTGATGTTTACACAATACAATCGCATTTTTTTGAGCTTGAAGATGCTCTAAGCCTGAAATCTCATAATCAATCCCACATACCCATTTCGCCATTAATAATACCCCCTGCCCCCAAAAACGAGCAAGTTTAAAATGCCATTGATACGGCAATAAAGCCGCCAATAACATAAAGGGTGTAATCATTACCGTGACCGATAAGACTAATATAAACAACAGACTAGAGCGTAGATAAAGCCAAATAGTCTTTTTAGGATAGATAAAAGGTTCTGACATGATAAATTTTCTTAAACTAAGCGATTTAGCTGCAGATTATACCCTAACTTATAGGCTCTAATAATGATTTAAGGAAACTGTCTAAAATAACTTTATTTGGGGCGTAGGCTTTAGCCTACTATTTTAAAAGGCAAACTAAAGTCTACACTCATGGCTTTCTCATAAAAATATGGATAAAGCAGTCTATTAAATTAATGGGACGAAGGCTTTA
>CAJVYO010000255.1 GCA_913009515.1 uncultured Methylococcaceae bacterium | reverse complement strand
TCTTATTTCATCGGGGTTACTCCGAGCGGTAATGACCTCGATTCCTTGTCCACCTTGTTCAGTGAAGGCAGTTAAAAATCGTCGCATCCAGCTTGCGGTCATTTTATATCGCATCGGATGAGCTAAAACAGCAACGCCCCCAGCTTGATGAATCCATTGTGTCACTTGTTCTAGTGTTGCCCATTCAGTACTGACAAATGCCGGCTTTCCTTGAGCAAGATAATAGTTAAAGGCCGCTTGAAAACTATCAACATAGTTATGTTCAAATAGAAAATTGGCTAAGTGGGTGCGCGTTATCATATTTAGATTTTCTTGTGCTGATAAGCGTTCAAATACATCAGGAATATTTTTTTTAGCTAATTTAGCGGATATTTTTTTTGCTCGGTCATTACGAATGGCTTGAATATAGGATGCTCCTGCTAATAGTTCGGCGTTATGGTGGTCAATGTTAAGTCCGACGATATGAAAGGTTTTATGTTGCCAGGTGCATGAAAATTCGATGCCTGAGATAAGCCCTAATTGCTGTTGTTGGGCGACTTTATGTGCGATATCTAATCCCGATACGGTATCGTGGTCAGTTAATGCTAAGGTGGTTACGCCTTTTTCTTTTGCCCGTATAACAAGAGCTTCTGGGGACAGTGAACCATCAGATTCAAGGCTATGGGAGTGTAAATCATAAACAGGATTTTGCATTATTGGTAGTCTCCATAGAGTTTGGCGTAGAGTCCTTTTTGATTGATAAGTTGCTGATGCTGTCCTTGTTCGCAGATTTTACCTTCTTCGAACACATAGACATGATTAGCTTGTTTAATAGCACTTAATCGGTGAGCAATAATGATGGTGGTACGCTGTGCTAAAAATTGATTAAGGGCATTATGCAGATTATATTCGGTTTCTGAATCTAATGCTGAGGTCGCTTCATCTAAAATGACAATGCTAGGATTGGCAATAATCATACGAGCAATGGCGAGCCGCTGACGTTGTCCGCCAGATAAACGCATGCCATTTTTACCAACAAGAGTATCAAGTCCATCGTCTAATGTTTGAATAGTAGGTTCAAGTTGAGCAATATTAAGCGCCTCCCAAAGTGTTTCATCAGAGATAGCTTTGCCTAAACTTAAATTTTCACGAATACTATCATTAAAGAGGATAGGATGCTGTAAAACGGTAACAACATGTTCACGCACACAATCAAAGCCAATTTTAGTAATAGGGATATTATCGTAAAAAATCATGCCTTTTTGTGTGGGATATAAACCGATTAACGTTTGAATCAGTGTCGATTTTCCACCACCACTGGCTCCAACTAAGGCAATTTTTTCACCTGCTTTTATATTGAGGTTAATGCCATTTAAAATCGGCGTTTGTTTACCATGATAAGCAAAATGTAGGTTTTGAATACGCAGACTGACGGTGCGTTTATTTTCAAAAGGATTTACTGTTTGCGGGTAGTGAGGTTCTTGTTGCAACTGTTGTAATTGGTTGATTCTATCTAAAGCCGCTTTAGCCGAATAAAAAGCATATTGAATACCGAGAATTTCTTGTACAGGTGCCATCATAAACCAAAGATAACCAAACACTGCGAGCATTTCACCAATACTTAAATCAGAATATAACACCATTAACATGGCGGCCGCTCTAAAAATATCAAAGCCAAATAAGAAAATTAAAAAACTAAAACGAGTGAGGGCGTCGCTTTTCCATGTATAAGCAATCGCATGTTGTTTAACGTGTTGGGCAGAATCAATCAGCTTTTTATAATAGTGATGTTCACGATTACTTACGCGAATTTGCTGCATAGCTTCAAGTGTTTCGCTGAGGGACTGCTGAAAAATACCATACGCTGAATTTTCTTTGGCTTTAAGGTGCTTAACACGCTTACCGACACTGCGTGTAAAAAAAATAACCACAGGATTTAAGAGCAAAATAAACAAACCTAATTGCCAGTGCATCCACAATAAAATAGCGGCAGTGCCTATAATCGTCAGGCAGGCGACCAATAATTTACTGGTGGTGGTGCTGATGAAATTATCTAGGGTATCTAAATCAGTGACGA
The DNA here is from genome assembly GCA_913009515.1 of uncultured Methylococcaceae bacterium. GTDB lineage: Bacteria > Pseudomonadota > Gammaproteobacteria > Methylococcales > Methylomonadaceae > Methyloprofundus. The sequence goes on along the minus strand of CAJVYO010000255.1, from coordinate 223 downwards.
GGTGACTGATAACAGTACCGCTGCCTAAACTTTCATATTCCGACATTGAAATATGTTTAAGTTGTGTAATTTGTTGCGTGCGGATTTGAAAAATAACATCTTTAGAAATTCGTGTAAATTGACGCAGTTGTACAATATTTAAGCTGCTACCTAGTACTCGCAATACTAAACTAATAACTAATATAATACTGATGTAAAGTGCGGGGGTATGCCAGTGCGTGGG
>CAJVYO010000254.1 GCA_913009515.1 uncultured Methylococcaceae bacterium | reverse complement strand
TAAGGCTGACTAGCAGTCAATACTTGCAAGGTTGCCCCCTTTAATAATTGATTATGTTGGCTATGGGTTTGATGTGTATTGGCATCGCTAATCTGTGTTTTGAAGACGAGAGTTTTTTTATTACGCAATAACTGTATTTTTATATTCTCCCCTGTGCGAATTAATCCAATAGTGGTGCGCAAAGCACTAGAACTAGTAATTTTTTTAGCATTAATTGCCGTAATCACATCACCAGCTTGAATACCGATTTTATCAGCGGTACTATTCGGCGTAACCCGTGAGACTAATGCCCCTTCCGTATTTTTTAACTCCATCGCATTGGCTAAATCAGGGCTTAAGTCTTGAATCTGTACGCCTAATAAGCCGCGTTTAATGGCACCATGTTCCAATAATTGAGCCATGATTTTTTTTGCCATGTTAATAGGAATTGAAAAGCCAATCCCCACGTTACCACCTGCTGGGGCAATAATTGCAGAATTAATACCGATTAATTGTCCACGTAAATCAATTAAGGCACCGCCTGAATTACCAGGGTTAATTGAGGCATCAGTTTGAATAAAATTCTCATAACCTTCAATGCCTAAATTGGTACGCCCTAATGCACTAATCATGCCTGAGGTAACGGTATGACTTAAGCCAAAAGGATTGCCGATAGCAACCGCAAAATCACCGACTTGTAAGGTATCAGAATCGGCTAAAGGAATATCATGTAAATTGCGTGCATCAATTTGTAACACCGCAATATCGGTTTCTGAATCGGTGCCAATCAATTTTGCTTTAAATTTTTGTTTATTTTTTAAGGTGACAAAAATGGTATCAGCTTTAGCAATGACATGGTTGTTGGTCAAAATATAACCGTTTTTAGCATCGACAATCACACCTGATCCTATGCCTTGTGTTTGTTCAGGTCTTTGCGGTATTTGTTGTTGCGGCATATTAAAAAAACGTTTAAATAACGGGTCTTTTAATAAGTCATTGAGTGGATTTTTTGTAGCAGCGGCGTGTCCTTGTGTTGATATATTAACAATGCTGGGTAATACTTTTTTCAACATGGGGGCAAGTGTTGGCACTGCTTGATTAGGTGAGGCTGTATAGTTTTCACCCATTGAAAACAAGGGTGAACTGATTGTTAAGGCAATACTTAAGGCAAGGTATTTTTTCATTGCAGTTTATTTTAAATTAAGAAAAATGCTAGGATAGAATTGACAGGGGATTGAGTCAACTGATTTTAATCCTGAGTAAAATAATCAAGTATTCGCTTGTTAAAAATAAATATTAGTATATAATTTAAAACTAATATAGTGATTAACTATAAATAATAAGAAGAATATTAAAAAAATTGGAAGGCGTGGTTATGAAAAAATTATTAGTAGCAAGTATTTTAGTCGGTTTGACGACAGGTTGTTCATCTATGAGTAGTAATGCTCCAGCCGTTGTTGAAAAAGAAGCGGTTTATAATGAAGTAATGAATCCGCGTCAAAAAGAATATCCGAATCATTTAGGCTTTAATGATTTACATATTCAAGCGATTAGACATATGAAACCTGATACGCATGATATTCATGATCCTAAATTACAAATGATTGTTCATCATCATTGTAAAGCGTATGAAGATAGCACTATGATTTGTTTGATGTTTCATTCAGGGATGAAAGATCAAGATAAGCCAATTGGTTTTGAATATATCATTACCACTGAACAATTTAATGGCTTACCTGAAGCAGAAAAAGATAACTGGCATTATCATTTAATTGAAGTGCCTAGAGCAAAAGCAACTTTCCCTGATTTAACCGCTGCAGAAGCGGCAAAAATTTTACCAGCGGTTAATGAAACCTATGGAAAAGTCATTTATTTCAAAAATATGGATGATGAATTTCCATTAGGCGATCCATATATTTTAAAAGTTCAAGATATGCCAGAACAAGATTAGTATCTTGATTGTCGTGTAATCTTAAACGTAATAAAGAGCCCTTGTTAAAAGGGCTTTTTTTTGAGTATTTTTCAGGAGCATTATAATGATATTTTATTTTAAGCTAGTTATGCTGTGGTTATCTATATCGATAAGTTATGCAGATAATTTATTGGGCTTACCGCCATTAGTTATTCCTATTGATAATCTTCAAAGTGCTGAAAAAATTAGTTTAGGCAGGCAGTTATTTAATGATGTGCGTTTAAGTGCGGATGGCACGGTCAGTTGTGCGAGTTGTCATCAAAATAATAAAGGCTTAACTGATGGTTTGAAGGTTGCTCAAGGTATTAAGCAATTAACCGGTTTTAGAAATGCCCCAACGGTTATCAATGCGGCATTTTATAAGACCTTA
>CAJVYO010000253.1 GCA_913009515.1 uncultured Methylococcaceae bacterium | reverse complement strand
TTCTAAACTAATCGTTTTACCTGTTTTCTTATAGTCAACATAAGACTTATCTGCACGTTTAATGGCCTCTTTTTCACATTGAAACTCTGTCATAAAATCCTTTATCAATTCAGAAATGCTCACACCTTCCTCTGCTGCCAATAGGGTTAATTCACTTTCTACTTGTGACTCCAATATAATCAATTTTGTCTCCAAATAGTTTTAAATGAAATTTCAAATTAATTTTGGGGCGTAGGCTTGAGCCTACGCCCCCAAAATCCAAAAAACAAAAAAGAAAAAAGTAAAATCACTGTCCCTACCGCACCAAACGCAAACCGCTGGGCAAATGCGGTGGATAAACTCAGGTTAAATAATATCAAACTATACGCAATGAATTTCAGCATATTATTTTACTAACTCATACACCACGCTGTTATCACGACCACTTAAACCTTTTTCACGTAATTTGCGTCCTAAAATTAATTGGTCTTCTAAATCGGTGCGTGAACCGCTGTATTTCACCGTAAAAATACATTGGCCGCGTTTTTTAGTTGGCGTGGCATCCACCGATTTAACATTTAATAATTCCGCTAAATACGTCTGTATGGCATCTCGGGATTTTTTAGTTTTTAAACCGCTAATTTTCATGCGTAAGGCTTCAACACCAATTTCACTGGCATCTTCGCCACTTGATTCCACCGCATAAAATGCTGATAACATCGTAAACACTTCATCAAACGAACCCGCTAAATTTTCTTTAATCGCTAAACACGGCACATTCCACTGTTTAATTTTGCCATTAAAATTTAAGGTCCATTCTGACTGCCAACAACGCCCTTTTTTAACCAATTTTCCCGATAACACACTCGTTAAATCATAACGCTTAGACGCAATCATCAATTTACCCGAATAGGCACTTAAAATATCTTTAACAGTGACCGTCTGTTTCTCCTCTAAATCCATTAACGGAAATAACAGTGGAATACCTTTTAAATCAGCTGTTTTTTGTAATTGTTGCTGTAAGCTCCATTCTTCTGCTGCATCGAATACATGGCGTTTACCATTTTCTTCGACCACTAACCAGACTAATACTTCATCACGCATTTCATTCCATAACGGCAAACCTGAACGCCGCATCAACGTCATCACTCTATTTTCATCAAATGAGGCTCGCATCAAGCGAGAATCAGACGCAGCACTCTCCGTTGACATTAACGCATATTGATATTGATCTACATACGATGCCGCTTCTTTGAGTGCATCAGTAATCAATTTATTATTAGCCATTGCCTCGCTAGGCAAGAAACGCTTAAAGACAATGGATAACCCTTCGCGTAAGGCTAAATTTCTATCCTCCCTAGACTGACTTTGTGTCATAACATTGACTTCGAAAAGCCCTTTTACTTCAACAGCCATCACGCTTTGTGTGACCATTAATAAACAAACCATTAAAAATTTAATAAGCACTTTAGATATCCTTAATTTGTCTTGTACAATAAGCGGTAATATTCACTCGGAAATACCTACATTTTTTTGCGTGAAAAGTATTACTATAATTTAATTTGACCCATAAGAGAATACGCGTGAGTGAACAAAAACAAGAGAGTTTAAACTATAAGAGTGCTGGTGTAGATATAGAAGCCGGTAATAACCTTGTGGAACGTATTAAACCTATCGCAGCCAAAACCCGTATAGCAGGCGTAATGTCTGGCTTAGGTGGCTTTGGTTCGCTATTTGAATTACCCTTAGATCGTTATAAACACCCTATCCTCGTTTCAGGTACTGATGGGGTTGGTACTAAATTAAAATTAGCATTTGATTTAAATAAACACAATACCATCGGCATCGACCTTGTAGGTATGTGCGTTAATGATATTATCGTCCAAGGGGCAGAATCTTTATTTTTCCTTGATTATTTTGCAACCGGTCATTTAGACATTGATACCGCGACCGCCGTGATTGAGGGCATTGGCAAAGGCTGTGAACTCGCTGGAGCGGCATTAGTCGGTGGCGAAACCGCAGAAATGCCGGGCATGTATCAAGACGGCGAATATGATTTAGCCGGTTTCTGCGTGGGTATCGTTGAAAAAGCCGATATTATCGACGGCAGTAAAGTCGCGGCAGGCGATAAACTAATTGCAATTCGTTCTTCAGGCCCGCATTCCAATGGTTATTCCTTAATTCGCAAAGTCATTGAACGCAGTGGCATTTCCTTAGACACTGAATTAGACGGCAAAGCACTTGCTGACCATCTGCTTGAGCCAACACGCATTTATGTTAAACCGCTATTAGAACTTATTAAAACCGTACCGGTGCATGCAATGGCACATATTACCGGCGGTGGCATTAC
>CAJVYO010000252.1 GCA_913009515.1 uncultured Methylococcaceae bacterium | reverse complement strand
CATGGTTAAGTTAATGCCGTCACCTTGTTCGGGGAGCAATAATAAAATGACATTATTATCTCCATCAATGCGTGTGGATATTTTCGCTAATAATATCGCGTCTTTGATTGCGGTATTAGGTAACTGTTTTAGTTTTTGTTGTGTAGTGGTCGTAGTGGGTTTTTCGGTTTCAGCTTCGGTGACTGCGTTAGTTTTTTTTCTATCGGGCTTACTATAAGTGAGTTGCTGAGAAACGGTGCTGGGTTCTTTTTGAATTGCATTGAATACTTTATTGAGCACCGGAAATAATAACGCAATATAACGCCGTGTTAATAGAAAATAAAAATCTTCATTTTCGGTGCTGTTAACCGTTAACAATAATCTATCTTCAGAGGGTAAAAATTGTAAATGCAGCTGCTGTATTTGGCTCATTGATTTAATCTCATGATTACCATGACACACTGGTATCATCACCACGTTTACCAATAAACGTTTCGCCTTCCCAGACTGCCAAGCCTGTATTAATATCACTTAAGCTCAGTTGAAAATAATATTCAACCTGCTGCTCATCACTATCTATCTTGATATTACGTTGTAATATTTTGCCTGATAAACTTAAATCAGGGGCAATAAGCTGACCTTTTTTAGCGACAGTGCTTTGTTTGAATTCATCAGAAGCCCGTAATTTTCTTACCTGCATCGCCATATTATCTTCAGCAGTTTGCGTTGCTGAAACGGCAGTGGTGACTAAGACTTTATTGCTATTGAGTAATGCAACGCGAATTTTTTTAATCAGTTGATCGGTATCAATACGTTGCATAGTGTCATTAATAATACGAGAAATTGCTAATATATAACGACTGCCATCGGCTTTATTAAGACGACCTGATTGAATTAATGAAGCAACTGCTTCATCGGCAGCGGTTTGAAAGTCACGATAATCTAAGCCCATTACGGCTTCACCCTTATCATTTTGGACATCAATATGTTCAGTATGTGAACAGGCCATCAGTGTGGAGATAATGAGAGCAAGCCCCATTTTTTTAGGAAAATTTAAAGTCATCATGGAAAGGCTCATTAAATTAAAGGACAAAACTATTATAAGTAATAGGGCTATAGGATTTGGGGATTTTTATATAAATTAACTGATTTTTATTCGCTTCGAGCTTGATATGAGTAGCGGCTTTATTGGGTACTGAAATACGAATAAGGTTATCGCTGGGTAGTTTGATTTTTGCAATTTGAAATTCTTTAGGCAACGCACTCCAAATACGAATATCTGCTGAGGTGGTGGCTAATTGTAATAAACTCGCGGCTAATCCACCCCAAGGGCCTAATTGCCGTTGAGCTATATATTGTGCGGTGGTTTTTGCAATCGCTGATATTAACGCACGGCTAACAATCCACGGATAGCGTTTTTTAAAATCAGTTTGAATGACGTTATCCATGCTCGCAAGCGGTTGTGTACGTGAGGATTCATCAAGCGTGTTAATGTTTAGAAAAGGGTGGGCATTTTTTTGTAACACCAGTTTAGGTAAGGCAATACCGGTATAAAAGGCATTGCGACTTAAAATAAATAACGGTAAATCAATGCGAAATTCTGTTTTTAATGGCGCGGAGCCATTTTCAAAAATAATCCACGCATATTTTTGTGGGTCGGGTTCACCTTGTTGTAAGGCTTGAGCCAGTTTGAAATCAGCTTCAACAATGGCTTGTGTGGGCAACATGCCATGTGCTTCTTTGAGTACATCGACGGCTTTCGCATAATCACCATCATGCAAATAAAATAAACCAGCTAAATAGGTACTAAACGGATTAACAAAATCAGGGTAGGCTTGGAAGTTATAAAGATTTGAATAGGCACGTTTAACTAATTGGGTGACTTTGGGGTTATTAGTATTGCGTGCATAGTTACCGCCTTTTTTTGATATGGCTTGTTGTTGCTGTTTGATTTCAGCTTTAAACAAGGCTTTCGCACGCCGTTGGCGATCTAAGGCACGATTAAATTCAACACGGGCATAGGCTTTATTACCAGATTGCCAAAAGTTTAACGCTTTATAGGTGTTGAGCATAATGCCATCATAGCTGGTACCGCTATAATCCAGCACGGCATCATTCACCAAAATCGAACTCAAGGTGCTGACGGATTTATTAAGCAATATTTTTTGATGATGCTGTTTGAGGATATTTTCGGCTTGGTCAAATAATAGATTACTTTGTGTTATATCATCGGCATAACGCAAAGCAGTGGCGGCTTGTAGGGTAATTAATAAATCTTCAGGGTCATTGGCATGTGAATTTTTTGATTCAAGCTGAAATTCAGCCGCTTGTTGATACTGTGCCTTATGATACAAGGC
>CAJVYO010000251.1 GCA_913009515.1 uncultured Methylococcaceae bacterium | reverse complement strand
GCTTTTATTTCAATAGTGAGGAAAAGTGAATTGATATTGTAATGCTGAGGCGAAAGTGCTTTAGAAGTAATAGTTAGCATTTAAAAAATATGATTATATCTAAACGTACTAAATTATCCTTATGTCAGTTCTTGAGTTTATTTACTCAAGATATTGTACATATTTTATTAGAAAAACATGATGTTTCAGTATGGGGATATACTCAGATTCAAATAAGTGAGGCATTATTAGAAGCAAGCCAAGAAGCAATTGGGGAATTAATTGATGAGATAGTTAGAACCAATGGAGATTTATTAAATAAAGTAACTCCTAGGTATCGATTTAAAGATCGCTGGCAAGATTTTGAAAGGTGTATGTTACTTGATGGCTTTAAAATTGATGACAAATGTATTCTAAAATTAGAACCCACTATTGAGTCAACTGAACCTGTAGAGGATGACCTTTCTAATGAATTAAATATATCTAGTTTAGTTTCATCAGAGGAGGTAATTAGGCATATTAAGCTCTCGGCAGAATCATTTAAAAAGTCGTCACCTGATTATAATGCCTGTTTATCTCATTCCCGTATTGCTCTAGAAACAATCGTAAGGTGCATTGCTAAACATGGTGGGCTAGAAATAAATGAGGATAATAAGGCATGGGGAAAATCGTTACTTTATATTCGAGAATTAGGGATTATAACTAATAAAGAGGAAGGTGCTATTGCTTCTACATATACATTTATTAGCGATGGTTCTCATAAGCCTGTTGGTTTTACTGAAGAGGAGTTTGCAAGGTTTGGTAGAAATTTAGCAATGTCTAGTTGTTATTTCGTTATTAAAACGTTTAATGGGGCATAAAATGCTAACAAAAAAATCCAGTTGACCACCTTAACGCGTCGTATTTTTTGAAATTAAGTATGGGTTTAAAAGTTAGTGTATTTTTCACAAATAGTGGTTACAATCGGTGTCAACTGATTTTGGCGTTAGTTTTTAAAGGCTCATATTCAGAAAGGTCGTGCTTAGTGAAATTATTTATATTAGGGGCTGGAGCATCTAAAGCATATAGTGATTCTAAAACTGGTGAAAAGATGCCAATCGCTTGCGATTTTTTTGATACATATGACAAGCTAAACATTGCAAATAATTTATGGGTTCTACAAGGTCAAATTCATCTATATGTTATGAATAAATTTGGAGTTGATCCTTATACATATTTTCGCTCAGGGATAGATATAGAATTTTTTCACTCTTCTATAGAAGCTGATATACAAAAAGAAATAGAAGCAGGAAATAAAAATGAATCAATGTTTCATCAAATGTCTTATAACGAGCTTATATATTTATTTTCATTTGTAATTAATGAAATTCAAAATGGCTCTATATCAAAGGCTCATTTAAAATTGGCAGCATGTATTTCTGAAAATGATGTAATCGCAACGTTTAACTGGGATACATTAATCGAACGTGCATTAGAAAACTCATCAAACTGGAATACTAATCAGGGTTATAGCTTCACACCTAAATCTATTTATCGAAATGGTTGGAAAGACTCAGGTAATCAATCAAACGAGCCTATGGTGCAGTTATTAAAACTGCATGGATCAACAAACTGGCTTACCGTTCACCCAAATATGTTGGGTAACTTTACGACATTAAATAGATTTGTAAAACCTAATGATGTTTACGTGTATGAATCTACTGAAGAACCTTATTCTTGTCATCGTGGTCGATATATGAAAGGGTATGAACGATTATCTTATGGTTATTACCCTGTGAATTTAGATATGGTTGCGTATTCACCCGATGGACAGGAGATTGAATTTTTTAACCAACCTAAGCCTCATTTGAAAAAAGGGATAGCCCCAAATGAGGGGGTTGCATCAATTCCACTAATTATTCCTCCAGTAAAAGAAAAAAAATATGACCAATACGGAGAACTTTTTGATTCGCTTTGGGCTAAAACTTCGGAAGCAATACAAAAAGCTGATGAAATAATCTTAATAGGTTATTCATTTCCTATAACCGACATAAAAAGTACTGAGTTATTTTTAAAATCATTTATGAAGAGAAATAGTAAACCAAAAATAAAAATCTTAGATCCAAATCCTGAAAAGATAGCTGAGAAGTTTATTTATGAATTTGGTTTTAATAAATCTGAAATACAAGTTTATAAAGACTATTTTTCAGAAAATTTTGATATTGAGAAGTTAATTCAAAACTAACAATCGCTTCCAGCCGACCGTAAAAAGCGTCATTTTTTTTGCTAAGGCAAAAAAAACGCCCCTTTTTACGGCGGCTGAAGCGGGCGTTATTGAGGAACTGCCGCTGCGCGGCAATTCCTCAATAACCCCGCGGTGACTGGTGCC
>CAJVYO010000250.1 GCA_913009515.1 uncultured Methylococcaceae bacterium | reverse complement strand
AGAAGGTAGTTCATTGATTAATGATAGTGCTTATATGTATGAAATAAAACGTAATTTTATTTATATGGCAGAAACAGTTTTTGTGATTCAAGCCGATAAAATCCGTGAAGAATAGACTTATTTAATATATTAGAATTTAAATTAATAAAATCATTTAGGAGTGTTTAGTATGCAGAAACGTAAAAATTTAAAATTAATATCAGGTTTATTAATAGGTACATTATTGATGGAGGGGTGTGCATCGACTGGGAGTGAAAAAGTTGTAGAGGGTGAGCCTACAGAATATGATTTATATAGTCAAAATAAACCAGAGTCAACATTAGCCGATACAGGTATCGCATCAGGAAATTTGATTACCACCGGTATTGCGAAAGCCTATGCACAAACTATTGAATTAGAAGATAAGTATAAAATTAGTATTGAAAATAGTAAGGTGGCATCTATTTTAGAAAAAATACGTTTAGAACAAGGTGAGGAGGCTTATCAAAAAGCTTTTAGTGAGTTAGGCGTTGAAGATAAAGCTGAATATAATAAATTTATGGAAAGTAATGTTAATGAATTGGCCGTGGCGGTTGAATATGCGACTGCTGCTGCTTCAATGGCATTAGGTATTTTAAGTTTTAATTATCAAGAATATATTTATAATCCTTTTGCGATTACCAAAGCATTAACGGCGATTACCAAAGCCACTAAACAAATTGCCTATACTGAACAGGCATTAGAGTTTATGGTGGAAACCCGATCAACCTATCAAGCAATGCTAGAATATCAAGGACGTTAGTTATTTTAAATTTCAATAAAATTTAGGTGCGTGATGATTCAAGCTAACAAAAAAATGATGTTGTGTGGTGGGCTATTAGCCTTGCTTTCGGGCTGTAATAGTTCGCCAACACGGAATTCAGGTATTCAAATTGATCCGAATTTAGTGACACAATCGAAAGCAGATTATCAACAGGGGGGAACGCGACAAGTTGAATTACCGCAAAATTATAGCCAAAAGAATTATAAGCGATTGGTTTTAGCGGCAAACTTTTTTGCGAATAAAGACTATAAAAGTTATGGTACTGTTCCCGTTGAAGTGCTTTCAACGATGCTTGAAACTGAATTATCAAAGCTAAAACGCTTTACCTTAGTATCACGTCATTTAGGTCAAAAAGGAAAGTTAGCTGAAAAAAAGTTTCAACAAAGGGGTACAACTCGTTCAAGCAATAAAATGAGTTTGGGTAAAGGCTTAAATGCAGGTTATGGCTTAACCGGTGGCATTTCATCAGTAAAAGAAGAATATGATCGTGGTAGTAAAAACCAAATAGTCTATATTATTCGCGTTGATTATCAGATTACTGATTTTGAAACCGATGAAATTATTGAAGCGGATATGGCAGAAGGACGTGCAACACGAAGTATCTTTCGCTTACCTTCAGGAAAAATTATCGGTGGTTTTACTAAAAAAGATGAATCTGAAGCCGTAAAACAGGCGGCTATGAATGCCTTAAAAGTGATTGCCAATAAATTAGGTAATAAATTGCCGATTGGTTGTCAGGTGACCGGCATTCGTGGCTCACGCTTTGGTTGTGACAAAGGCTATGAAGAAGGCTTTATGGGTAAGCAAATGGTCGCGATTTATTTAGATGATGCAGGGATTGATTTGCCACTTGCCGTTGCGGAAGCGCAACCGGGTGCTCATAAAACCTCTGGAAAAATCATTGCATGGAGTGATGATACTGATCCGTATGTACAAGATATGATTCGCCAAATTAGAGCTAATCCGCGTTTTGCAAAACAAAATGATTTATATGCGGTTAGTTTAGGTATGCCTACCCCGCCTGAATGGGATAATAACTATCAGGATTAATATTTAACGATTAATCAGCCCTTATTTTAGAGAGTCTTATTATATGAACATTATCGCTCAATCTATATTATTACCATTGTTTATCGGTAGTAGTTTATTAATCACTGCGTGTACACCAACAGCAAATAAAGTTGGTATGGTGGCAACGAATAAAGTTGATGATAGTTATATGACCAGTCAAGGCTGGAATAAATTATCTGTGGCAGTCTATCGAGGGGATATTGCACGGGTTAAATCGTTAGTGCTAATGGGTGAGGATATTAATCACCAAGGTAGCTATGACGATACGCCTTTAAGTTTAGCGATTGAACGTAAAAATCGCTTTATGATTAAATTCTTATTAAGAAATGGCGCGGATGCGAGTGGCTTGGACGCTGATTTTTTAAAGAAATATGATAGTAGTGGAAAAATTCAGGCTTTAGTTGCTAAATATCAGGATAGGGCTGCTTTTCAAAAACAAGCACCTGCGATAGTAGAGGATGTTATTCGTAGTGATGAGGTGGATTT
>CAJVYO010000249.1 GCA_913009515.1 uncultured Methylococcaceae bacterium | reverse complement strand
AATGCGTATTGATATACCCAACCCACACCTGTTGCATCCACGCCTAATGTCGGTGTTACCCCTTGAGGCAATCTGCCACTCACATAATTTAATGATTCCAATACTCTGGAGCGTGCCCAATAAATATCGGTATCATCCTCAAAAATAATATACACAAACGACAGACCAAAAAATGAAAATCCCCGTACCGTCTTTGCTTTAGGCACCGATAACATCGCCGTGGTTAAAGGGTAGGTAATTTGATTTTCAATAACTTGCGGAGATTGACCTGCATATTCGGTAAACACAATCACCTGTACATCGGATAAATCAGGAATGGCATCCAAGGGAATATGTTTAAATGACCATAAACCGCCTAAGCCCAATAATAATGCCGCGATTAAAACTAAAAAGCGGTCTTTTATGGAATGGTTGATTATTGCGTTAATCATATTTATCCTATTTTTTCTTGCTCTGTAAAATGAACTCAACTAAAATTTATAAGTATGATACAAAGTTTTCTACATAAAGGTTTAGAACGGTTTTACCAATCAGGTAATTCATCCGGCATTCAAAATAAACATATCAAAAAATTACAATTGATTCTGTCTAACTTGGATCAAGCTGAAACACCTGATGATATGAACCTTCCTGGACTTGGTTTGCATAAATTAAAAGGACATCGGCAAGATATTTTGTCGGTAAAAGTTAGTGGAAATTGGCGTGTTACTTTTCGTTTTGTTAAGCAAGATATTGAAATTGTAAATTATGAGGATTATCACTAATGGTCATGTATAACCCAGTTCATCCTGGCGAAATTTTAAAAGAACTTGTCATTGAGTCTTTGGAATTATCAATCACTGATGTGGCAAAACATTTAGGGGTTAGCTCTAAAATATTAACTAGTGTTTTAAATGGAAAGCATAATATAACACCCGAAATGGCTTTAAGGCTTGAACTTGTTTTTCATAAACCCTCGGCTAATCATTGGTTACGACTACAAACGGCTTATGATTTATGGCAAGCTCGCCAACAAAAGGAATCTCTACAGGTTATGCCTTATCAAATGGCTTAATCAACAATCACTTTAACTTGATTTATGGTAGTTTGCGAAACTTGTTCAATAAATTCTGCTTTATTTCTTATCTATCTCTCGAATTTTTGCAGTCGCCTCAAGTAGCTTAGATTCAGAATCAATTAAAAACTGAGCTGATGTCACTACTTTTTCACCATGTTTTAAGCCTTGTAACACTTCCACTAAGCCCTCAGATGACAAACCTAATTCAACTAAACGTGGTTCAAATTTTCCCTTGCCTTTTACCACAAAAACTTGATTACGCGTGCCTGAACGAATCACTGCTTCCGCTGGAATCACTAAAACATTCACGCGTTTATCGGCTTTAATGGTTAATTCTGCGAACATATCAGGCTTTAATAATAAATCTGCATTATCAAATACCAAACGCACTTTAGTGGTACGTGTTTTTGCATCAACATAAGGATAAATATAGGTTAACTTTCCCTGAAATACTTTTCCTGGCACACCCACTAATTTCATATCAACGACATCGCCTTCTTTTACCCACGGCAATTCATATTCATAAATATCCGCATACACCCAAATCGTACTTAAATCCGCAATCATGTACATTTCAGTTGCAGGCGTGACATATTCCCCCTCACGCACCCCAATTTTCATTACAATACCGGGTTTAGGGCTATGAATATGCACGGTTTTTTTTATTTGCTGTCCTTGCTCTAAACTTTTCATCTGATGGGCTGGAACATCTAACAATGTTAAACGTCTTTTGGCACTACTCACTAAATCAGCCGCTCCCTGACTAATTTCAGCAATAGGACTATCTTTAAGCACCTTTAAATTATTTAACGCTAAAATATATTCTTGTTGGCTGGTAACTAACTGCGGCGAATAAATACTTAATAACGGCTCATTTTTGACTACTTTTTGCCCAGTCTTATTAATGTGTAAACTTTCTATCCAACCTTCTGTTTTTGGGTGCAAATGCACCATACGCTCTTCGTTATACGCAACACGCCCCACCGCTCTAATATGTCGTGATAAATTTTGACAAATAGCCTCTACGCTACGCACGCCAATATTTTGCTCAACTACCGGGTCAATAGTCACCGTACCAACCGTTTCTTTGGGCTTATCGCCATCATCAGCATACACCGCAATATAATCCATGCCCATTGAGCCTTTTGCAGGCACCGGTGAAGTCACACTAGGATCCATAGGGTGACGATAAAATAGCGGTTTTTTGACCAATTCAGTTTGTGATACCTCTGATGTTGCATCGGTCAGCCAAATATCTATCACCCTAAAACCAATCCCAAATCCCAGCCCTAAACCAATCAACAAACTGCTTACACTGAT
>CAJVYO010000248.1 GCA_913009515.1 uncultured Methylococcaceae bacterium | reverse complement strand
TCATATAAGCCCATCATAAGCTTTTCAATACTACTTTTTCCTGAACCGATACGGCCAATAATACCAACCCTTTCACCCGCTTGAATATTGAATGAGATATTATCCAAAGCTTTTATTTGCTGATCGGGAAAGCTAAAACTAATATTTTTAAATTCAATTGAACCTTTAAAATTAGGACGATGTAAAAATTTACGATCAACTTCCCTTTCTATCGGTAAGCTCATCATATTATTTAATGACGCTAAAGAGGTTTTTGATTGATGATAACGGGTTAGTAGTGAAGCAACCTGTCCAACCGGTGCTAAGGCACGTCCGGTTAATAAAGTACAGGCAATTAAGCCACCCATAGTTAGGTCGCCTTCAGATATTTTATAAACACCAAAAACCACCACGGCAACTGAGGTCATTTGTTGTAAAAAGGCAGTGAGATTAACCGCGACAGAAGAGAGTAAACGTGTTTTTAAACTTAGGCGTGCAATTTGGCCAATATTTTGTTCCCATTTATGCTGTAACTGGCTTTCTGCGCCATTGACTTTAATGGAATCAAGATTGGTGAGGGATTCGATTAAGGTAGAGCCTTTTTGCGAGGCAAATTGAGAGAGTTCAGTGACGGCTTTTTTTAAGGGGGACTGTAAAAGCACACCGGTTAAAATGGCGATAGGTAATACCGTTAACGGAATAAAGGCAATATTACCGCCCACCATATAAATAACCGCTAAAAAGATAAATAGAAACGGCAAATCAACCAGGGTTGCAATGGTGGCAGAGGTTAAAAAATCACGAAAAGATTCAAATTCATGGATATTATTGGCAAATGCACCCACTGACGCAGGGCGTGATTCCATTTTTATGGCTAATACTTTTTCAAATATAGTCGCAGATAAAATAATGTCAGTACGCTTACCGGCAATATCAATAAAATAGCCCCGTAAGGATTTCATCAATAAATCAAAACTATAAACAATGAATACCCCAATCGCGAGTACCCACATGGTTTCTAAGGCATGATTAGGCACTACCCTATCATAAACATTCATGGTAAACAGTGGCGAAACCACGGCAAAAATATTAATCAGCAGTGAAGCGGCTAAAATTTCTATATACAGTGGCCATGATTTATAAATAACATCCCAAAACCAATGCTTTGCTTTAGGGGTGATACTTTCACGGGTTCGACCATCAAATTTATGATTTAACTGAATAAAAAAAGCAGAGCCGATATATTCTTGCTCTAATTCTTCTAAGGAAAGAACTTTTTCACCGCTATTAGTTTCAGATAAAATAATAGTGCATTCATTAGCTTGTTTTTCTAATAAAACACAGGTGGTTTGATTTTTTAATAATAAAACCGCTGGCAATACTAAATTTGAAATATCTTTTAAGGGTCGTCTAATAAGACCTGCTGAAAATCCCGCTCGTTCAGCGGCTCTAATAAATAAGGTGGGTGTTAATTTATTATCGACTAAGGGCAAGCCTGATACGAGGGATTCCCTTGATTGTGGGGCATCTAGTAGCTTACAAATAGATAGCAAAGCCAATAAAAGAGGGTCGTCAGGTGTGCTGTGTGACGTATCAAAATGAGTGGTTTCGGTTTGCTCGTCAGTCATATGCTTTACAAGAGTATTGCGAGAATTATAAAAAATGTTACATTAAGTTTATGCTATATCCCCATGAAAGTTATGTTTTTTTTTTTTTTTAAAATGTTTTTTTAAAAAGTTAATTAGTTATCAATTATTTACTTGGTGAATAATTAAGCTATTTAAATTTTTTATAGGTATTATTGTCGGATAAAATCAAAATAATGATTAAGGAGAAAAGTAATGCCTTATATTGCACGTAATGCCGCTAATGAAATTATAGGGGTTCATGAAAGCCAGCTTGAAGGACATGATCATTGGCTAGATGCCGAAGAAGCCGAGGTAAAAGAATTTTTGATTAAACATCGGGCCAAGCAGTCATTAACCGGTTCCGATGTTGAAATGATTAGGGTCGTTGAAGATTTAATTGACGTTTTAATGGCGAAGCAAATTTTTGTTTTTACTGAATTACCGGAAGCGGTACAGGCTAAATTAACTTCACGACGAAAAGTGCGTGCTGATATGAATAGTCTGCAAAACTTAATGGATGAAGATGAGGCAATTTTTTAGCTCAATCATTAAAAGCAGAACGTGTTTTTAGCCATTCTTCAAGAAAAATAAGAAACGCACGCACTTTTGCCGACATATATTTTCTATGAGGATAAACAGCATGAATATTCATCGGTTGAATCGCATAATCATTTAAGACTACCTCTAAATGGCCTTTTTTTATATCTTTAGAAACAATGTATTCCGGTAGCATAACTAAACCCAATCCTTTTTTTGCGGCAATACGAATAGGGTCAGCTGCATTGGCTTGCAT
>CAJVYO010000247.1 GCA_913009515.1 uncultured Methylococcaceae bacterium | reverse complement strand
TCGTCATAAACCTCCATACACATATGCACATTAGAGACACAAACATAAGCACTTTGATAGGCTTTTGCCCATTGTTCGATTTTATTAGAGGCTTGTGTTAAAGAGGTAATATTCACCCCCATATTTAAGATAGGTTTACGATTCATTGGGTGTTTTTCTCAGTTTTCAAACACTTATTTATCCCATTAGCGAAATTAGCCACCATATTATCTAATGTATAAATATATGCATCCGCTAAAGCTCCTTTTTTAAGGGTAGCAAGCAATGTATCATCACTTAATAAATTAATGATTTCTAACGCATATTGTTTTGCATCACCCTCAACAATTAGACCATTTTGTTGATGTTTTAAATAGGCGATTTCTGGGCTGTGCATTGCATCGCTGGTAGTAATCATCGGTGAGCCAGCACAAAAAGAATCCAGTACATGTAAACCAACTAAACCAGGGTTTAAAATAATATCAGATAATTTATACCAACCTGCTTTTTCAATGCCTTTTTTTACCCCTAGCCAAGTCATCCAATCTCTGGTTTCTGCTGCGGCAGAAATTTCATTTCTGCTTGGACCATCACCCATAATGACTAATTTAAAATCAGGATTGGCATTATAAATAATATCAGCGGCTTCAATTAACAAATCAAGACGTTTTTCAGGGTAAAGAGAGCCACAAAACAAAGCTATTTTACTTTTTTGTGACGCATTTATTTCTAATCGTAAATTAGCTTCATCATTAAGACTAATCGCATTTAGATCATTTTCAAAACCAATATTATCAATCGCATTATTTAAAACAGTGACTCTTTTTTCTGAATATTTAGAATCATTTAAAATATCTTTGGTTAATTCAGTATAAGCAAACCACCAATCGACTTTATTAATTAATAATTGCTTCCAGCTTTCTCTTAATCCTGTTTTTTGCCTACTTTGGAAATTTTTACCGTGTCCCCAGTAGCCAATTTTAGGCTTATTTTTACCGCGAAAAAATAGCCAAGGATAATTTGAAAGTAACCTATTTTCCTGCATCATAATCACAAGATCGGAATTTTCAAGGTGTTTAGGGTAGGGCTGCCAAAGAATATCTCGACCACCGATTGAAATGTATTTATTTTTGACGACATCAGCCCATTTAATACTGCCCGTATCTTTTCTGGCTAATTCATTTTTAGTCGGCTGTCCATGCACTAAATGTAATTCAATATTATTTTTTTTAAGTTCAGCATGAAGCTTTTCAAAAAGCTCAACCCTGTAGTGTAAAAGCCTATATTGTAAAATACAAACATGTTTAATTGTCATTATAAAATCCTATATCCGCATTACATTTAATAGTAACGTCTGTTCCTATGTAAAAATTATCAAAATTATTGATTTGGCCATAAAATTTATTAATAATTACCAATTATAATCTTTTTCATAACCCATTTTTATAAGAGCACCTCCAGCTAATTCTTTGATTGCTATTTTATGCTCATCAGATAGTCGGTTCTTCCAGCCATTAATTTGTCCAGAACGAAAAGTTTTTGATTTAGATGAAAATACTTGTGAGGAAATCTGTTTTATTTCATGCTCAGGCAATATTAAGCCTATATGATTAATAATTTCTTTAATGATATTTATTTGATGAGATTCATCGCCTCCACCCGCAGAACCAATTAAATCTTCGAATTTCACAATTAAGCAGGAAGGTTCCTCCATCCAACCGAGAAAACCATCAAGATGCTCACCTATAGATTTAGACCGTATGCCATCTTTAAGTAAATTGCCATCGATACCTTGAATTGTCGCCATGATGCGCTCATGATCTGAGGGTAAAGATTTAAAGTAAGAGGATAGCCTATGGGTATGATCCATATTAGTAATATAATGCGCCCCAGAAACAACGACATCGCGCGGGTCACGTAGCATAAAGAAATTACAATAATTATGTGCATCTAATACTTGCATAATGCTTTTTGAATAAGGAACGTGGCCAGTAATCACTTGCCCATGAGACGGATTAAATAATTGCTTATAATTCCCTACACCATCAATAGCCTCATCAAAATGATATGACCACATTGAGGATGTATTTGGTAATAAACATAATAGGCGGCGTAAAAGGTGTGTTCCTGCTTTAGGTAAACTATTTGCAAAAAGTATTGGTCCTTTTTGTAAAGCTTTATAATCACTGAGAGAAAAAGGAATTGGATGTTTCATTAAGCCGTATTGAAATTTCTTTTTAACGTGCCGAATAATCATTAGTTTTTTACCGTAATTAAGTTTAGAAGAGAGAGTATTAAATTTAGTGAAAAATACTTGAAAGTAATACGCGTATATAACGGTTACACCAAATAAAAGGCCACATAAATCCCGCATGTCGTCGGCAATAAACCATCCATGCATAAGGTGGTAGACCTTTTATAG
>CAJVYO010000246.1 GCA_913009515.1 uncultured Methylococcaceae bacterium | reverse complement strand
CCGGTTTCAACACGGCCTAAACTTTTTGAGTCATCGTGACCGACCCATGCATTACCCACAATATAAGGCGTAAAGCCATTAAACCATGCATCTTTTTGTTTATTAGTAGTGCCGGTTTTTCCGGCTAAATCATGGCGTTCTAGCACTTTGGCTTTAACCGCGGTACCGCGTTGCACCACATCACGTAATAAACTATTCATCAGAAAATTAACCTCGGTTGAAATCACCTGCTGGGCAATATTCGCAGTGGAAAATAACCCACAATCAACACACGCAATAGCAGGATTCGCTTGAAATAAAACCTCACCGGTTGATGATTCAATGCGTTCAATAAAATGCGGCTTCACTAAAAATCCACCATTGGCAAAGACTGAATACATACGTGCCATTTGTAATGGGGACGCATAGCCGCTACCGAGTGCTAATGATAGTTTTTGCGGTAATTGCTCCACTTTAAAACCAAAGCGTTGAGCGGTATTAGTGACCTCATCAATACCCAATGATCTTAACAGCCGAATCGAAATTAAATTCCGTGATTTGCGTAAGCCGGTGCGTAAACTGGTCGGGCCATAAAATTTATGACTGTAATTTTCAGGTCGCCATTCACTTTCTTGCAAGGCATCATTAATACCGACAATCGGTGCATCATTAATCAATGAAGCCACCGTATAACCCTGTTCTAAAGCCGTGGTATAAATAATCGGTTTAAAACCTGAACCCGGTTGGCGTTTGGCTTGAATGGCTCGATTATATTTATTATTAAAATACGCATAGCCCCCCGATAACGCCCAAACCGCTCCATTTTTGGGATTCATTGCCACAAAAGCACTTTCAGCTTCGGGTATTTGGGCTAACACCCAGCGTTGTTCGACTTGTCGCACCCGTACTGAATCGCCTTGACTCACTAAGTGAGCATAAGAAGACACTTTTTTAGTGCGTTTAGTGGTGGGATTAAACAGCGTTTTCCAAGGGCTTTTTTGCCATGCAATACTGAGTTCTTGTTGATTTTTTAAACGTACTACTAAGGTTTTTTTATTAACCGCAATCACTTCTGCAACACGGGTTTCCCCTATATCATGCAAAGATGATAATGGCCGTTTATGCTCTTTAGACATTCGGTAACTATGACGCTCATCATATTGATGTAAATTCACTCTTAAGGCATTCACCGCTTTATTCTGCAAATCCGATTTTAAGGTAGTGTAAACCTTAAAACCTTTGGTATATGCCGCTTTTTCCCCATACTGTTTAATCACTTTATCCCTGACCATTTCGGCAATATAGGGGGCATATAATTCACGTTGCGTTCTATAGCGACTGGCTGTCACAGGAGCCTTGACCGCGACATCAAACGCCGGCTGTTTAATATATTCTAATTCCAGCATTCTTTTCAAAACATAATTACGTCTCAATACAGCACGTTGAGGATTGGAAATAGGGTTATAACTCGATGGAGCTTTCGGCAATCCCGCAATCATCGCCATTTCAGCTAAGGTTAATTCTTTTAAATCACGGTGATAGTAAATTTGAGCAGCCGAGACAATGCCGTAAGAACGCTGACCTAAATAAATTTTATTCAAGTACATTTCTAAGATGTCATTTTTACTGTAACTATCTTCAATTTGAAAGGATAAAATAATTTCTTTAATCTTACGAATATAGGTTTTTTCTTTAGTTAACAAAAAATTACGCGTAACCTGCATGGTAATGGTACTACCACCCTGCTTCTTTTTTCCGGTCATAATTAATTGAATCACCGCACGGGCAATACCTTTATAATCCACCCCTGAATGAGAAAAGAAACTCGCATCTTCAGAAGAAACAAAGGCATTAATTAAAGCCTGCGGTGTGGATTCAACGGTAATTGGAGTGCGTAATTTTTCGCCAAAAGTTTCAATTAATAGTCCTTCTGAACTATAAATCGTCATCGGCTGATGATATTGAATATCCTGTAATACCTTAATATCAGGTAATTCAGTTAATATTTTTTGATAGGCAACATAACCAACAATTAAACCTGCAATAGAGACAATCAAACCGATTAAAAATAGCCACTTTACAACTTTCATTACACCCTTAAGCCTTGATTATATGAGCGAATATTTTAGCATGAATCCTTAATGCTTAACCTCCTTAAGCGATAGGTTGATGTAATGTTGAATTTATCAATGACCATTGGGGATTAATTTCAGTAAAATAAACCTTTACTGACCATTTTCTAAACCAACGTATGAACGCCTTATCTATTTGTAACTTAAAAAAAACCTACAACAATGGCTTTGTCGCCCTGAAGGGTATCAATTTAGAAGTCCAGCAAGGTGATTTTTTTGCCCTTTTGGGTCCTAATGGTGCAGGAAAATCCACCACCATTGGTATTATTAGCTCGTTGGTTAATGCCAGTAGTGGCGAGAT
>CAJVYO010000245.1 GCA_913009515.1 uncultured Methylococcaceae bacterium | reverse complement strand
ATTGGATAAAGCTGCTTAATTATTATTGTTAAATAGCGATGCCAACGGTTAATTTTTATATTCTGAATTCAGATTCTGAACGTGAACGCCAGTTTTTTGCTTGCAAATTAGCTGAAAAGGCGTTTCGTTCAGGCTTTAAGAGTTATATTTTAACGGATTCATCGTATCAGGCAGAGCAGCTTGATAGACTTTTATGGACATTTCGCCCTAATAGTTTTGTGCCGCATGCACTGAATAATACGCCGTTACCCAATAGTGCCAATGCGATTTTAATCGGTGAACAAACAGCTCCCGAATGTTGGCAACATACAGTGATTAATTTATCGCAGCATTGCCCTGAAGCGATGGGTGCCTCTGAAAATATTTTTGAATTATTAGATAACGATGAAGCTCGAAAACAAGCGGGTCGCTTGCGTTATCGTCAGTACAAGGAACAAGGTTTCCCGCCTAAGACACATAGAATATGAATAAAACTGACTTAATGCAATTGGTTGATATACGTTTATCTGAGGCAGAAGTGCTGTTGGAGGCTAAAAAATATCATGGGGCTTATTATTTAATGGGCTATACACTCGAATGTGCGATTAAAGTATGTATTACCCATCAAGTTCAGCAATTTGATTTCCCCAATAAACAGCTTGCTCAAAAAAGTCATACTCATGATTTGAGCGATCTTTTAGCTGTGGCGGGTTTAAAGCAAAAATTAAGAAAACGAGAAATCTCAAATGAAGATTTTGAAATCAACTGGAATATAGCAAAAGACTGGTCAGAATCATCTCGTTATGATTGCACTATTAAACGACAACAGGCAGAAGATTTATTTAAAGCCATCAACAATGAACATTCAGGAGTATTAACATGGCTAAAGACATATTGGTAGCCGATAGGCTCACCGACATCATGACAAATTCAGCCGCACATTTAATTGCTCAATTGGATAAAAATGATGCACAAATAAAAAGTGCCTTTTGGTTTTTTAATCCTGAAAAAAAAATGTGGCGACTTATATTAGCCTCGCCTTTAGTTAGCACAGAAGGCCCTAGACTTTTTTATAAACGTATTCTTAAGGCCACTAAAGAACTAGGCGATGACGAACTTATTTGCTTACATGATATTACTGCTAGCACGATGAGTAATAAAATTGTACAGCTGATAAAAACAGCAGTAGCAACTAAAAATAATGATATTTCTGATATACGCTATTCTAAAAATGCTGTTAACGGTACTTTTATCGAAGACTCGTTGATTTATCGCTCAAGTTTATAATCAGATCTTATTTACCCTTTAATTAAATATAAATTCTATGGAAAAAACTTACAGTCCCGCTTCAATCGAACAGCGTTGGTATAACACTTGGGAAGAAAAAGAATACTTTGCCCCTTCAGGTGAAGGTGAGTCTTTTTGTATTATGATTCCACCGCCGAATGTCACCGGTAGTTTGCATATGGGGCATGCGTTTCAAGATACCATTATGGATGCTTTGACACGTTATCATCGTATGAAAGGTAAAAATACCTTATGGCAGGCGGGAACTGACCATGCGGGTATTGCTACGCAAATGGTAGTCGAGCGTTTAATTAATAAAGATGGCAAAACCCGTCATGATTATGGGCGTGAAAAATTTATTGAACGGATTTGGGATTGGAAGGAAGAGTCAGGCGGTACTATTACCAAACAACTACGTCGTATGGGCGCGTCATTAGATTGGTCGCGTGAACGCTTTACGATGGATGAAGGCTTATCTAAATCAGTGAATGATGTTTTTGTAAGTTTACATGAAGAAGGCTTGATTTATCGGGGTAAACGCTTAGTTAATTGGGATCCTGTATTGCATACAGCGGTATCTGATTTGGAAGTATTATCCGAAGAAGAAAATGGCTTTATGTGGCATATGCGTTATCCATTGGCGAGCGGTGAAGGACATTTAGTGGTTGCCACTACGCGTCCTGAAACCATGCTCGGTGATGCGGCTGTCGCGGTACATCCTGATGATGAACGTTATCAAAAATTAGTCGGACAGTTTATTAAATTGCCTTTGTCAGGGCGTTATATTCCGATTATTGCCGATGATTATGTGGATCCTGAATTTGGTACAGGTTGTGTAAAAATTACCCCTGCTCATGATTTTAATGATTATGAAGTGTGGCAACGTCATAAAGGGGAAATTGTATTTCAAGATCAGCCTGAAAATGGTTTGATTAATATTTTCACCAAGGATGCGATGATTCGCAATAATGATGAAGATACGCATAATTTAATACCAGAAGCTTATATTGGTTTAGAGCGAGTAGTGGCGCGGAAGCAGGTAGTTGCTGATTTAGAGGCAGCTGATTTATTAGAAAAAATAGATGACCATAAATTAATGGTGCCGCGTGGTGATCGTTCGGGCAGTATTATTGAACCGCTATTAACCGATCAGTG
>CAJVYO010000244.1 GCA_913009515.1 uncultured Methylococcaceae bacterium | reverse complement strand
TGTAATAATTTTTGAGCGGTTGGATTGCCTTGTTCAGTGACCACGCGGCTATATTGATTTTCAACCTGATGTTGTCCTGTTTCGAGTTGTTTAATGCACAAATATAAGCCGTGCAGAATATCCACCGGTTCAAAGCCAGTAATTACAATAGGAATTTGATAGCGTTGGCTTAACGGGATATATTCATGATAGCCCATGATAGTACAAACGTGTCCTGCACCTAAAAAACCTTGTACGGTATTGTGTTCTGAATTGAGTAAGGCTTGCATGACCGGCGGCACTTTGACATGACAGGCGAGTACTGAAAAATTTTGCAGCTGTTTTTGTTTAGCTTGATGCAGGGTTAAGGCAATGGTAGGGGCGGTGGTTTCAAAGCCGACCCCAAAAAAAACCACTTCTTTATCAGGATTATTTTCAGCGAGTGTTAAGCAATCTAAAGGCGAATACACAATTCGAATATCTGCCCCTTGTGCTTTTAAACTGAGTAAATCCTGTTGTGAGCCAGGAACACGTAGCATATCGCCAAATGAGCAAAAAATAACATGTGCTTGTTGAGCAATTTCGAGTGCTTTATCAATATATTTTAACGGCGTAACGCAAACCGGACAGCCAGGGCCATGAATTAAATTAATATCATCAGGCAGTAATTGATCAATACCGTGTTTAATAATGCTATGCGTTTGCCCACCGCAGACTTCCATGATATTCCACGGACGGGTAGTGATATTTTTAATGGCACGGAGTAATGTTTTAGCGGTATCGGCATTGCGATATTCATCGACAAATTTCACGAGTTGTCAAAATCCTTTAATTCGTCAAATGCTTTTAAACTTTCTTGGGCTTCTTGTTCATCAATAATGGCAATTGCAAAACCAGCATGCACAATCACATAATCATTGATGCTAGCTTCAGGTAAATAGGCAAGGCTGATATTTTTTTGAATGCCTGAAAAATTAATGTTGCCCATAGGGGAAAGTTCATCTTCATTTGAAATACTTAAAATTTGACCGGGTACGGCTAAACACATGGGTTACTTTATTCCTATTAAATTATCTGCGAATACAATTGCCCTAAGGCAAGTCCACCATCGTTAGGCGGAATTTTTTCATGAGTATAAACTGAAAAGCCGCCGGTTTCTAATTTATTTATGCAGGTTTCGGTGAGTATTGCATTTTGAAAACAG
Source organism: uncultured Methylococcaceae bacterium (assembly GCA_913009515.1). GTDB lineage: Bacteria > Pseudomonadota > Gammaproteobacteria > Methylococcales > Methylomonadaceae > Methyloprofundus. The sequence continues at coordinate 1,247 of CAJVYO010000244.1, read as the reverse complement.
CCGCCACTAAGGATTATTATTTTTTGTTGTGAGCGAAGGGCAATCGCTAAGACGATTTCGGCGAGGGTATTATGGAATTTTTTCGCAATAAAACAGGCTTTTAAATGTGTTAAATCAGTTAATAATGCGATTATTATCGGCTGCCAATCAATAATAATGGGCTGATTTTCTCGTAGTGTCAACGCATAATAATCATGGTGTTCACTTTGTTCTGCAAGCTGTTCTAGTTGCATAGCCGCTTGGCCTTCAAACTGATTAATATCACAGATGCCCAGTAAACTAGCGACGGCATCAAATAAACGTCCGATACTCGATGTGCGGGGGCAGTTGAGTTGTTTAACCAGCATTTGTTGTAATAGCATTAATTCTGATGAGCTAAATGCCGCTAAAAAAGTTTGTAAGCGTTTATCGTTAAATAAAGCTTCACCATAAATTTCGTATAAAACGGCTAATGCGGCACGTCGAGGTTCATGAGCGACTTTATCACCGCCTATGAGTGGAAAAGGTCGGCTGTGAGCAACACGATTAACGGTTTTATCTGCTGTTAATAATAAGCATTCGCCTCCCCATGCGGTATTATCCTCGCCTAAGCCAGTACCATCCCATGCGAATCCTAATACCGGTGGCTGTAAATGATGCTCTGCCATGCAGGCTAAAATATGAGCATGATGATGTTGAATGCTTATCCTCGGTAATGTGTGCTGCGTTGCAATGTGGCTGCCAAAATAATCAGGATGATAATCGTGGATAATTTTTTTAGCGGTGATTTGATAAAAATCAGTGAATGATTGTAGTGTTTGCTGAAAGTGCTGTTGTGTCGAAAAATTGGATAAATCGCCTAAATGCTGACTTAAAATAAGCTGTTTACCTTGGCTAATAGCGAGGGTGTTTTTTGTCTGTCCACCCATGGCAATCATTTCATTAATCGGCTGTTGTAAGGTAATCGGTAAGGGAACATAACCTCTGGCACGGCGAAAGCTGACCATTTTATGATTTATGCAACGTACCACCGAATCATCTAAGCCATGAATAATGTCTCGATTATGTACTAAAAATCCGTCAGCAATATCCGCTAAATTTTCTAATACCTGTTGATTGGTGGTGCAAAGAGGCTCATCAGCACGATTGCCGCTAGTCACAATTAAGGGCTTGTTAAAAAGCTGTGCGAATAAATGATGCAGGGGTGAGGCGGGTAATATCACACCTAAATAAGTATTATTGGGGGCGACATTCTCGGCAATAATATG
>CAJVYO010000243.1 GCA_913009515.1 uncultured Methylococcaceae bacterium | reverse complement strand
TAAGGTTTTTGAAAATGGCGGTCCATATATTGATTTACTAGATGGAACATCTCGAGAAGCAAAAAAAGATATAAGGTTGAAAGAATCAGGAAATCTTATTAAGTTTAAATTTTTCTCAAAAGAATTTTTACTAGAACCAAGAACGTCATTTTATGATTGGATTTATATTAATGCATTACATAAGGATAAAGAACTTTCTGAACAAATAATGTCCTATTCTAGTTTTACTGATATAGAATTCAATCCGAAAAAATCTATAAACTGTCAAGCTTATTCAGCGGCACTGTATGTTTCACTTAGGGAGGCAGGTGTATTGGAAAAAGCACTTGAGTCATTTGAATCATTTACTGAAGTTTTAAGCACAGAATATAAAAATAGAGGGGGTTCAATTGTTGTACAAAGTAGCTTATTATAAAAAAATAGAGTAAATTGAGAGATAAAAATTTAGAATATTTATCGAAATTTGCCGTTTGATGTGTCCAAACACGAAATGCCTACCAAATGTACGTTACGTCATATTAAAAGCGGTATAGGGTGATTTGTCTAACCGAGCTAAAAAGTTAGTGATTGAATGGGCTAATTTGCATAAAAATGAATTAAATACCATGTGGGATAAACAAGAATTTCATAAACTGCCTTCATTAGAATAGTGATGTCCTATCCTAAAGTATTAGCAGTTAATATTATTGAAGACTATATTTTATTGATTACATTTGATAATCAACAAAGCAAAAAATATGATGTGTCTCAATTATTTGTAAAAAAAATGTTTGAGCCTTTAAAAAATAGCCATTTTTTTAAATCAGTACAAATAGAAACAGGTGGTTATGCTCTTTCTTGGGGGGCTGATATTGATATTAGTGAATATGAATTATGGCAGAATGGGCAAGTAATAGAGCCATGAAATATTTATTAGTCGTTTTAAGTTGTATATTTCCTGTCGCTGTTTATGCAGACTTACCTGAATTAACCAGTGAAGAGATTATTCAACAGCTTAATCATCCGAAACCAAAATTACGCGGTATTAAAACGCGTAGTTTAGTCGCAGCTCCTAAAATAGAAATGCGGGGTTTGTCACGGATTCGTTATACTGAGGATAATCAAGAAATTAAAGAATTTGTTTATTTACCCGTTAAGCAAGTTGCAGCCCATGTTAATCTAAATATTGAATTTGATAGTAATTCCTATCGAATCAGAGAAGGTAGTTATCAAGCACTAAACGCCTTAGGTGAAGCATTAAATAATAATAAATTAGTTGATAAAAATTTTTATATTAATGGTCACACTGATGCGGATGGTTCAGAACAAAATAATTTACAATTAAGTTTAAAGCGAGCGTTAGCGGTACGTTATTTTTTAATAGTTAATCATCGCATTGCTGAAAATAGATTAAGGCTGTCGGGTTACGGGGAGGGTAAGCCTTTAGTGGCAAATACCACGCCCCGTAATAAACAACTCAATCGACGCGTAGAAATTGTTTTACGTTAAGCTATTCAAGGTAATGAACAATGGCAGACTATTTTTATATTCATCCAGATAATCCACAAGCACGACTGATTAGTCAGGCGGCTGATATTTTACGTGATGGCGGTGTGATTGCGTATCCCACCGATTCATCGTATGCACTAGCGTGTCATATGGGCGATAAACAAGCCCTTGACCGCATTAAACGCATTCGCCAATTAGATGATAAGCATAATTTTAGTTTAGTGTGTGCAAATTTGGCTCAAAGTTCGCAGTTTGTCAAAGTCGGTAATGATGCTCATCGTTTGATTAAAGGTTTAACCCCCGGCGGATTTACGTTTATTTTAGATGCGACCAAAGATGTACCAAGGCGTATGTTACATGCTAAACGTAAAACAGTCGGGATTCGTATTCCTGAAAATGCGATTGCTTTAGCGTTGGTTGAAGAATTAGGCGAGCCGTTATTAAGTGCGACGTTGATTTTACCTAATGAAACCGAAGCCATGATTGATCCTTATGAGATTAACGAACAACTAGAACATGAACTCGATTTAATTATTGATGCAGGGATTATTGAATACGAAGCAACGACTATTATTTCGTGTGTGGGTGGACAGGTTGAAATTACACGACAGGGGAAAGGACAAGCCCCGATGTTGAGGTGATTAAAGTAAGTGTTTTATTTGCGGGTAATCAATAAACAACCGTTGTTTAAAACTATCAATTTGGGAATCCTGTTGGCGTTGTTCACGAGCCAGTGAGACTTTCACATCCGCTAAAATAGCCATAGGTTGTGAATCTAAAAAAATAAGCCGATCTGCTAAGGTAATGGCCTCGCGTAAATCATGGGTGACAAATAAAACTTTATGCGGGCGTTGTTGCCATAAATCGATTAATAACTGGCGTACTTGACGGGCAGTAGGACTATCCAACGAAACAAAAGGCTCATCCATCAGCAATAAATCAGGCTGATTAGCAAA
>CAJVYO010000242.1 GCA_913009515.1 uncultured Methylococcaceae bacterium | reverse complement strand
AGCCGTATAAAATCCTTAGAACGTATGGAGCTAATCGCCCAAGCCCATGTTGATTCGCCGTTTAATTTCAGTTTTCCCCCTGCCGGAAAATTACCCAATCCAATGATTAAATTGGATAATGTCGATATAGGCTATGCTGATACCACGATATTATCAGACGTTGATTTATTTATTGCCCCAGGCGACCGCATCGGCTTGCTTGGGCCTAATGGAGCAGGAAAATCAACCTTAATCAAAGTGCTTGCCAGTGAATTAGGCATACGCCAAGGTGAAATACAATTTGCAGAAACCTTAAAACTCGGCTATTTCGCTCAACATCAACTGGAGCAACTACATTTAGATGCTAGCCCCTTATGGCATTTACAAAAAATTAACCCCTTAGAAACCGAAAAAGAATTGCGTAATTTTTTAGGTGGTTTTAATTTCAAAGGCGATCAAATTTTTGAACCAATCGCCCCTTTTTCAGGCGGTGAAAAAGCCCGTTTAGTATTAGCCTTACTGGTTTATCAAAATCCTAATCTACTCTTGCTTGATGAGCCGACCAACCATCTTGATTTGGAAATGCGTCATGCGTTAAGTGTTGCTTTGCAGGATTATCAAGGCGCGATTATTATGGTTTCACATGATCGACATATGTTACGCTCTGTCACTGATAAACTCTATTTAGTCGCCAATCAAAAAGTACAAGCCTTTGATGGGGATTTAGATGATTATCGCACTTGGATTAATGAGCAGAAATTGCTCAACAAAACACCTGATACTGCCAGTGATAATGATAGTAATGAAATGCCTAGCGTCAATAAAAAAGGGCAACGCAAATTAGACGCACAAAAACGCAAACAACTTAAACCGCTTTATGATGCACAAAAAAAAGCCGATAGACGTTTAGAAAAATATCATCAACAGCAGCAACAGTTAGAGACACAGCTTGCTGACAATACTTTATATGATGATAAAAATAAAGCATTATTGAAGCAGGTACTGCACGATAAAACGCAGCTTGACCAACTAGTTGAAGAAATAGAACTCGAATGGATGGATATTAGCGAACAACTTGAAGCGGCTGAAAATGAAGCTTAACCTCGCATTTATTGTATAATGATAGGTTATAACGTCCCTGTAGCATAATTGGATAATGCCATCCCCTCCTAAGGGATAGATTGGAGGTTCGACTCCTCTCAGGGGCACCATATAATTAGTCATACGCACCTTAACGAATATTTTCAATAAGGAGTGCATCGACTTACAGTTACATGAGTTTAGATTTAATATTAGATAGTGAGGACTAAAAAACGTAATGTTTTTAGCCCTACCTTTTATTCTTGGTTATGTGCTTTTGTTAAACTGCAACAACTTGATTTGCACATGGGCCTTTCTGTCCCTGACCCACTTCGAATTCAACGGCTTGACCATCATTCAATGTCGCGTATTCACCGCCTGCTTGAATTTCAGAATGATGAACAAACAAATCTTTGCTACCATCTTCTGGAGTAATAAAACCGAAACCTTTTTCTGCACTAAACCACTTAACCGTACCTTTACTCATAATACTCTCTTCATCTTTGGTGAAAAATATAATTCTGACTTGTTATCACCATTACAAAATCAGAAATTGAATAAATAATAGCAGCATAATAATCATAATGCTCGCTAACTTTATTATTTATGCCCTAATTTTAATTCCTAATAGGTGAATTGGCAACATGGGAGTACTTTTTGGGTACATTTCACAATGACAATAATTTTTTTTCCTACCCATCATAATTAGCTTGTATCGTATCTGTGAAATTTATCAAGAACAGCACATCAATTTACGCTTCTTCAATCGGTGTATTGCGATATTTCAGTTGAATACCTTGTAAAAAATTACGTAAAATTTGATCTTTACACTCTCGGTAATGTTTATGCGTTGGCTTACGGAAGAAGGCACTGAGTTCATGTTTACTCATGCGAAAATCACTTGATTGCATAATATCTAAAATATCATCAGACTTTAAGCTTAATGCAATTTTTAATTTATTAAAAACCATATTATTATTTAAGTCTTTTTCTATCTCAGGTTGTACGCCCGGTTTTTTACCCCGCTTTTCAATAATCAATCCATTTAGAAAATAAGCCAATGTCGTGCCATTACACGCCTTATAATTAGGATCATCATCTTTTTTTAACCAATTACTTAATTGTTCCCTAGTAACGTCACACTCCACTAATGCAAAGATAGAAATCATCTTATTATCGTTAAAATCAAAAGTATAGCGGAGGCGGCGAATAATATCGTTATGAGTCATTGCGTATTGTATGAAAGGTCTAAAAGTTAAGGTATCAATTTTTATTGCATATTATCGCATTGTAGATAAATTTAGCTATATATTCCCTCTACTTCTATCATATTTTTTACGTATAGTGAATGCTCCCCACTCAAGCTAACGCTATGAATGGGGCTTCTCGCTTCACAAGCATTAACTTTCTACTTATAGCA
>CAJVYO010000241.1 GCA_913009515.1 uncultured Methylococcaceae bacterium | reverse complement strand
TGCTTTTTCTCTTAATCCTTTTTGGATGCATGCTCTTCCCCATCCCATTTCTCTTTCCGTCTTGCGGCTATTTCCATGAAAATAGTCTAATGATATTTGAGCTATGTATTCTCGCCTCTGATGGCCTTTTAATCTTTTTACAGCTTCTTGGATTAATTCCTTTTTTTCAATATCCATGACTTTTTATTATTCTCTTTTTTACTTATTTTTTAAGCGGGTATTATCGCAAAATACTAATGAGTGGGTATGATCATTGCTTTGTAATCCCTTAATACGTTCGATGCTTTTCAGAAACAATAGTTGTAAAAATAAAAATCATATTTAAGTCTAGTAGTATATTTTTCATTAATATTTCTGTGCTAAACCTGCCACCATGCTCTCATTTAGATTGTTCACTTTTATAATAATTGCCGTCACTGCCTACTGACATAATAAACATCCCCGCCGCAAGCGGATGGGGTATTTGGATGAATTGCCCGAAATCAAAGATTTCATCGCAATACTCTTTAATCGCTGCAAGCAGCGGGGAATACAACCCCAAGAGATCTAATATAGCCTTCTGTGTTAGGCATTTTTTTGGTGTGCTATTTCTGTATCTCTAGACCTTCCTATTTAAAATAATCTAGCCTCCAAAGTTTTCTTCCTTAAGTATTAGGTTCTTTGATATTAATTATAGTTTGCATTCATTTACCTGTTCAAGATCACAATTTTTTAATCGGTACACTTGCTGAGTGTGTTGGCAGCTCACTTCTAAATTACCGTCTAATGGCAAATCTAATTTTTCGCCATATTGGCTCATCCAACCAATTTGTTTAGCAGGTACGCCAACCATTAAAGCATAAGGCTTAACATTTTTATTAATAACAGCGCCCGCGCCAATAAAAGCATATTCACCAATAGTTATTCCACACACTATCGTGCAGTTTGCACCTAGTGTGACTCCTTTTTTTATTAAGGTATCTCGGTATTCATTTTTACGTTCGATCAGTGAGCGCGGATTATAGACGTTAGTAAATACCATGCTAGGACCACAAAACACTCCTTCTTCCAAAATAACATTGTCATAGACGGATACATTATTTTGGATTTTACAGTGATCCCCTATACTAACTTTATTACCGACAAATACATTTTGCCCTAGTGATACACTTTTACCTATTTTAGCTTGACCACAGATATGTGCCCAATGCCAAACTCGTGAACCTTCACCTATTTGTGCACCTTCATCTACAATCGCTGTTTCATGTACGGTATAATTTTGGCTCATAATTAATACTCTAAAGGTAATGAAACTGTTTTGCCGTCTCGCGCTGATAAGTAAGCAGCAATAAGCACTTCTAATGTTTTTAATCCTTCACGACCATCGGTTTCTGGTTCAGCTTCACCACGCAAGACATCTATAACATTTTTATAATAAAGTGGATGCCCAAATCCATATACTAAAGTGGTTTCATAGCTTGCATTTTTGACTTCATCATCATAATCTTGTTTGTCTGAAAACTGCCAATCTTGAATCTTATTAACTGCTAAGCCACCTACACGCACGGTTCCTTTTTCACCTAAAATGGTGATAGACCCTTCATAATTTTGTGGATAACTTAACATAGTGACACTCATTGATCCCATTGCTCCACTACGCCATTTAATATTCAAAACGCCAGTATCTTCAACTTCAATATCACGCTCTAATGTCCCCATCATGGCTTGAATTTTATCGACAGGGCCAATAAGCCAATCAATTAAATCAACATAATGGCTCGCTTGATTCATAAAAGCGCCACCATCCAATTCCCATGTACCACGCCATTCCGCTTGATCATAGTATTCTTGTGGGCGTGTCCAAAAAACATTAAGGTTAACCATATAAATGCGGCCAAAACGTTTTTCTTCTACAGCACGTTTTAACAATTGCAATGTAGCATTACGTCTATTTTGTTTTACTACAAATAATCTAACACCAGCATTATCACAGGCTTTTACCATACGTACTCCATCACTCCAACGAGTAGCCATTGGCTTTTCACTAATGACATGCACACCTGCTTTTGCTATTTCTTCCGCTTGTTCAGGGTGTATTCCAGAGGGTGTGCAGATTGAAATCACATCGATCTGTTCTTTTTCCAGCATATCTGTAAGTGATAAGTAGCCTATTACTTTATAAGTATCAGTTGCTAATGTCAGTGCTTTTTTATCATTCTCACAAACAGCAATTAATTCAAAATATTCCGGATAGGTTTCAATTGAAACAAAATGATTTTTTGCAATACGGCCACAGCCTACAACTGCTATTCTAATTTTACGCCCTTCAATTACTGGGTAATGCCTCATTTATAATCTCCACGTTGGGTTTTGTACCGCCCCTTTTACATCAATAACAATTGCTTGGTCAGCTGATATTCTCTGATAGTCTGAACCTGTTAATTGTATAAATTGTTTATGTGCGACCGCAACAACAATTGCATCATATTTAATTGTTGCTTCAAATGGGTTATTAATAAAGGGAACCTCGAAAAACATGAAACCTAAGAAAAATAAGTTCTCAATAAAAATTCACTCTATAAATCATAGAATATC
>CAJVYO010000240.1 GCA_913009515.1 uncultured Methylococcaceae bacterium | reverse complement strand
CGTGATTGGTTTCAGTTAAGTTTAAAAGAAGGTTTCACGGTGTTTCGTGATCAAGAATTTACCGCCGACCAAACCTCGCATGCGGTTAAACGTATTGAAGATGTCAATATGTTACGCACCCGTCAATTTGCCGAAGATGCAGGGCCTTTATCACACTCTATTCGTCCTGATGCTTATATTGAAATCAATAATTTCTACACCTTAACTGTGTATGAAAAAGGCGCTGAAATTATTCGTATGCTGCGGACAATATTAGGTGAAGTCGGTTTTCATAAAGGAGCGGATTTATATTTTCAACGCCATGATGGTGAAGCGGTTACCTGTGAAGATTTTATAGCGGCAATGGCGGATGCAAATAACAAAGATTTAAGTCAATTTAGCCGTTGGTATTCCCAAGCAGGTACCCCGACTGTTTATGTCACACAAACCTATAACAAAGCCCAACAACAGTTGGTGTTAAACTTAAGCCAAACAATTCTGACACAGGAAAATCCACAGGTTTTACAGATTCCCATTAAAACCGCGTTATTTTCAAGCACCGGTGAATGCTTACACCCAGAAGTCTGTTTAGAACTTACGGAAAAAAGCCAAGATTTTGTTTTTGATAATATTCACAGCCAACCTATTGTGTCTATTTTACGTAATTTTTCAGCCCCCATTAAACTAGTCATAGATCAGCCGCTGAGCGAATTGGCCCATTTATTACAATATGATACTGATAGCTTTAATCGTTGGGAAGCAGGACAGCAATTGAGTACCGCAGTTATCTTTGATTTAGTAACCGCCATACAACAGCAACAATCACTGGCTGTTTCTGATATATTAATCAACAGTTTTGCCACGTTATTAAAACAAGACTGGCAGGATTTAAGTTATTTCACCTGTCTACTCAGTTTACCCACGGAAAATTTTCTTGCCGAACAAATAGACGAAGTTGATGTTACTGCCATACATCAAGCCCGTTTATATCTAAAACAAACACTTGCCGCACATTTTAAGACTGAGTTTACGACTCTTTATCAAAAAAATCACCAAAATGAAACGGGTGAGCTGAATCCTAAGGCAATGGCACAACGCAGTTTAAAAAATCTGTGTTTAGATTATTTAAATAGCTTAAATACCGAAAGTAGTTATCAACGTGCTCAACAGCAATTTGATACTGCCCATACCATGACCGACCAAATTGCCGCTTTAAGTGCAATCGTTAATAGTAACCATCCTGATAAAGCCGCCGCTTTAAATAGTTTTTATCAACAATGGCAACATGAAGCACTGGTGATTGATAAATGGTTTACCTTGCAAGCGAGTAGTCAGCAAGAAGATACTTTAGAAACAGTCAAACAATTATTAAATCACTCGGCTTTTAGCTTAAAAAATCCGAATCGAGTACGCGCTTTAATTGGTGCGTTTAGCCAAGCGAATCCTTATCATTTTCATCAAGAAAATGGCGACGGTTATCAATTTTTAACCGAGCAAATATTAGCTTTAAATAGCTTAAACCCGCAAGTTGCTTCGCGTATGGTGGGGGCATTAACCCATTGGCAACGTTTTAATAATCATCGTCAACACTTAATGTTGGCACAACTTGAAAAAATTGTGCAACATGATGCTATCTCAAAAGATGTATTTGAAATTGCCACTAAAAGTCTCGCTGCACAAAAACAATAATTTATCGCTCTATGCCAAAACTAAATGCTGAACAACAATTAGCCGTTCATACCATTGATAAACCGTTATTAGTATTGGCAGGCGCAGGCAGTGGTAAAACCCGTGTTATCACCGAAAAAATAGCCTACCTAGTCAAACAGGGTTTAGCTGCACGCCATATCGCCGCCTTAACCTTTACCAATAAAGCGGCACGGGAAATGAAGGAGCGGGTGGGTAAATTACTCAATAATAAACAATTACGCGGCTTACGGGTATCTACCTTTCATTCCTTAGGCTTAGATATTATACGCAAAGAATATGCAATCCTAGGCTATAAAGCGGCTATTACACTGTTTGATGAACAAGATAAAATTACACTGCTTAAAAATCTCATTACCCACAGTGATTTAAATTATGAACTGGATTTGGTCGATAGCTACGCCCGACAAATTGGGCAATGGAAAAATGCCTTTATTACCCCTGAACAGGCACTTATAAGCACCGAAGCAGAACAGGAAGTGGCATTACTCTATCAGAACTACCAACAGAGCTTAAAAGCCTATAATGCCACTGATTTTGATGATTTAATATTGCTCCCTGTTTTACTCTTTCAACAATACCCTGATGTCTTAATCCAATGGCAGCAAAAAATTCGCTATTTATTAGTGGATGAATATCAAGATACTAATATTACGCAATATCACTTAGTTAAACTTCTAGTCGGTAAATTGGGCAAATTTACAGTGGTGGGTGATGATGACCAATCTATTTACGCATGGCGAGGGGCACAGCCTGAAAACTTGGCTCAATTACAAACTGACTATCCACAATTAAGACTAATCAAGTTAGAGCAAAACTACCGTTCTTTTGGACGCATCTTAAAAGTAGCGAATCACTTAATTGCTCAAAATACCCATGCTTTTGAGAAAAAACTCTGGAGCGAT
>CAJVYO010000239.1 GCA_913009515.1 uncultured Methylococcaceae bacterium | reverse complement strand
ATATTAAAGCTAAACAACGCATTTATCGTAATAATGATGTGATGCTATTAAATGTAGATGATAAAAATGTCATGGCAATGCAGGATGAGCAACGCATATCTATCACCTTTGGTTTAGCTGATTCCGCTGATTATTATCTTGAACACGGTTATTTAACGCATCAAGGACGACAATTATTAGCGACTGATGAATTAGTGATTAAAGGACAGCATAATCAATTAAATGCGTTAGCGGCGTTGGCATTGGGCAAGGCAATTGGTTTGGCTGAAGATACAATGTGTGCGGTGTTAAAACGTTATCAAGGCTTAGCTCATCGTATGCAAGCGTTTACAACGATTAATGGTGTGCAGTGGATTAATGATTCAAAAGCAACGAATGTTGGAGCGTGTGTTGCTGCGTTAGCAGGATTTGATAATCAACAGGTTATTTTAATTGCAGGCGGTGATGCAAAAGGAGCCGATATGACATCATTAATATCGGTTGCCGATAAGCTCAAGCTTTTATTATTAATTGGTAAAGATGCGGAATTAATTAAACAAGCCCTACAAGGACAGGTTGAAATATGTGAGGCTGAAAATTTAAGTCATGCGGTTAAATTAGCGAAAAAAGCCGCTGTTTCCGGTGATGTGGTGTTGTTGTCGCCAGCGTGTGCAAGTTTAGATCAATTTAAAAATTATCAACAGCGTGGTGAAGTATTCATGACTGAAGTTTATGCAATTAACTAAGAAGATTGCTGATTTCGCAGGGGTTGAATTGCAATTTGATGCAATATTATCCTTTGCCAGTGTGGCGTTATTGGTTTTAGGTTATTTAATGGTGTGTTCCGCATCACTGCATTTAGGTTTAAAAGGTATGAATAATATTTTTCATTATCCTATTAGACAGTTTATTCACATTTTTTTAGGCTTGGCATTTGGTTTTTGTGTGTATTTAACACCGTTATCACTTTGGGAAAAATACAGTCAATTGCTATTTTTTGTTGGCCTGTTTTTTCTATTAATCGTTTTTATTCCAGGTTTGGGCGTAAAAGTGAATGGAAGTGTGCGTTGGTTGTCGATAGGCGGTTTGCGTATTCAAGTGTCAGAAGTGATGAAATTAATTGTTGTGGTGTATATGGCGGGTTTTATTACCCGACATCAAAACTTTGTACAAGAATCTGTGCATGCGCTGGTGAGACCTTTAATGCTATTGTCGAGTGCGTGTATTTTATTGTTATTAGAACCAGATATGGGTTCAGCGGTGGTTATTTTAACCATTGCGATGGGCGTTATGTTTTTAGCCGGTGCGCAAATGAAGCAATTTATAGCACTAATTTTAGGCGTGGTGATTATCGGGGTATTTGCGATTAGTTTATCGGAATACCGCTCGAAACGGGTGAGTGGTTTTTTACATCCGTGGGAAGATCCTTTTGGTGACAGCTTTCAATTGGTGCAAGCATTGATTGCCTTTGGTCAAGGTGAATGGTTTGGCAAAGGTTTAGGCGGTGGCGTGCAAAAAATGTTTTATCTGCCCGAAGCCCATACTGATTTTTTATTTTCAGTATTAGGCGAAGAATTAGGGCTTATTGGTATTTTTAGTGTGATTAGCTTATTTACGCTGATTGTTTGGCGAGCCTTTAGTATTGCACTCATTGCAGAAAATTTAAATAAAACCTTTCATGCGTTTATTGCGTATGGATTAGGTATTTGGTTTGGTTTTCAGTCTTTTGTCAATATGGGCGTGAATATGGGTATATTACCGACTAAAGGTTTAACCTTGCCCTTTATGAGTTACGGTGGGGGTAGCATGATTGTTATGTGTGCTTCAATGGCGTTGCTATTCAGAGTGAGTGGTGAATTAAATATGTTAGAAAATGCAAGTTCACGGGAAAAGCATTATGTCTAAGCATCTTGTTATTATGGCAGGCGGTACGGGTGGGCATATTTTCCCTGCTTTAGCAGTCGCAGAAAATTTACTCGAAAAAGGCTGGACAGTGAGTTGGATAGGTACCCGCAAAGGCTTAGAAAGTCGTGTGATTCCTGACAATAATATTGAAATCGATTATTTAAGTGTGAATGGCTTACGCGGTAAAGGTAAGTTAGCCTTATTAAAGATGCCATGGATGTTGTTAAAAGCATGTTGGCAAGCCCGTCGATTATTAAAGAGTCGCCAGCCTAATGTAGTATTAGGAATGGGTGGCTTTGTTGCAGGCCCGACAGGATTAATGGCGAAATACTTAGGGATACCGTTAATTATTCACGAACAAAATAGAGTGGTTGGCACCACGAATCGTTTATTGGCACATTTAGCCACCGAGGTATTAGAAGCCTTTCCACATAGTTTTTCAGAAAATAAAAAGGCAATCTGGACAGGAAATCCTTTGCGTAAAGGCTTTATTAATTTAGATGGGCTTACCAAGCAAGTTGATAGTAAAAAAATACGCATATTAGTATTAGGTGGCAGTTTAGGAGCCCAGCGTTTAAATGAGGTATTGCCTGAAACGTTGGCGTTATTTGATAATATTGAAGTGCAGCACCAATCAGGCACCAAAATGCGTGAGCAAGTTCAACAGCATTATCAAAAGCAAGGTGTGTCTGCTCAGGTGGTTGATTTTATCGAGGATATGGCTATGGCATATAATTGGGCGGATATAGTGATTTGTCGTGCA
>CAJVYO010000238.1 GCA_913009515.1 uncultured Methylococcaceae bacterium | reverse complement strand
GGTAATACCTTTACGCCCTTTGACTACTGCAGAGATTAAATCCCCTGGGAACGGACGGAATACTTGCATATTCACGATACCGATTTTAATGCCGCGCGTTTCGCGTAAATAATCAGCGGTGGCTTCAGCGGTTTGTAATACACTGCCTTGAGCAATAATTAAATACTCGGCATCATCGCAACGGTATTCGCCAATACGCTGATAACGTCGTCCTGTGAGTTGATACCATTCTTCCATGCAATCATCGGTAAATTGTCCGACATGGTCAAAGAAATAAGGGCGTTGACTGGCAACCGATTGCATATACGCATCTTGATTTTGCACCACGCCTGACATCATCGGTTTATCTACATCCCATGTAGCAGGTACACGGCGACGGGTATCTCCGTATAAAATCTTTTGTGCAGGACTCGGACAATTAATAATATCGTCAGGTAGTCCGAGAAATTCTGCAATTAATTCTCGTTCAGGAAGTTGTAAATCTTCAATTAAATGTGAGGTTAAAAAGCCATCTTGACCGACTGCGGCAGGGTTTAAACTCAATTCTGCGACTTTACGGGCAATAATATTTAAATCCGCAACGGCTTGATTGTCTTTGGCAAAAAATTGAATAAAGCCAGTATCATCCATGCAATGATAATCATCATGCCCACAATGCACATTTAACGAGGCTTTCGTCATCGCACGGCATGCAATATTCAGCACATAAGGTAAGCGTTTACCCACTGCCGCATACAGCGATTCGTGCATGTAGGCGATGCCTTGGGAGGAGCTGAAATTAGTGGCGCGGAGACCTGACATTGACATACCCGCCGTGATTGCAGCCGCGGCGTGTTCGCCTTCAGGTTCGACAAAAATTAACGGACGCTCTGAAATATTCAGATGGCCTTTACTTTTTTCTTCTGCCCAATGCTCGCCCATATCGGTTGAAGGCGTAATCGGATAGGCACCCGCTGCATCACTCGCCTCGCGTTCACACATGACCACGGCACTATTGCCATCCATCGCTTTACGAATACCGGTGTATTTAAAAGTTTGTTCTGGTTTTTTTTTGCCGAAAAGCGCCATTGCGTTATGCCTTGTCTGAGTAAATGTAGAGCGGTTTGGTCGTTATTATAACAAAAGATAGATTAGAGAAAGGGGGATTGAATACGGTGTCGGAAATTTTTAGAGTCAGATTGTGATGAAATGAATGACACTATTCGATATTTAGGCGGTGGAATGTATCGGTTATTCAGTTTATCGCATTAGATGTAGGGTATGATGAGAACATTGCTACAATTAAAATATACCAAAAACAAAACGGATTATAAAAAATGAAAATTGATATTTACCAAAGTACCAAAGGCGAGAATAAATATATTTCTGTACCGAAAGGCACAAAAATTGAGAGTTTGGAATTACCCGCCACGATTGATCCAGATTTATTGAGTTTATCGCCTTTTAAAACGCGTTTAGAGTTAGATGTCAGTAAAAAACAACCTGCACTGGATCAAGAGGGCATTATCAATCAAATTGAAGTGGTTGGCTATGCCATTCATGGGGCAAAAACAACCGTTAGCTTAAAAACTAAAAATGGCTAGATGAGCTAAAAATAACCATTTATGGGGATTTTACTTAGCGTAAAAGGGCTACTTTTTAAAGTGCTCTAAAATAGCTTGAGCATGTCCTTCATGACTTACACCATACATAACTGCATCGAGTTGACCTGCTTTATTAATAATAAAGGTAGAGCGTAAAATAGCCATTTTCTTGATGCCATTTTTTTCTTTTTCACGCCATACATTATAGGCTTCACAAATTGCACCCTCTTCGTCGGCTAATAAATCGAGATTTAATTGATATTTATCAATAAATGCTTGATGGCTGCCACAGGAATCTTTGCTGACACCAATAACAACAACATCTAAGGCAGAAAATTCAGCGGCTAAACGGGTAAAATCATTCGCTTCAATGGTACAGCCTGGCGTGTCATCTTTGGGATAAAAATACAGCACCACTGATTTTTTATCTTTAAAATCGGTGAGTTTAACAGCGGTATTATTTTGATTTAATGCGTCAAAATGAGGAGCGATTTGATTGATGGATAACATAGTAAATTCCTTAAATGAGAGTTAAGAACGGCATAATAACATTGAGTCATTCACTCTAAAGTGTTGCTTGCCAGTTTTTAAGTTCTTGGATTAAAGCCACTGTATATTTTGAAAAATTGACGCCAACCATCAATTCACGGGCTTCTTTTTTCTGGCCATTAACCGCAAGTTCTAATATTTTTCCTGCTTCTTTATGAAATAAGGCATGCACTTTAATGACTTCAAGATAAAACGGTGAGTTTTTTTCTACAGGGTCAATTCTTTCATATAACCATTTACCGAATGAACAATTATTATCCATACTCACTCTTTCTGGTGTGGATTCAGATTTCCCCGTATTAACAGCTATTCTTAATTTTTCCTTCCATATTTTATGAGCTTCAATTGCCTTATTAATTTCATCATATGTTGACATTGTTTTGTATCCCCCTTTTTTGTGATTAAAGTAATTATTGATAATAAACCCAATCCACTTAGAAATGCGTAGATTTTAACAGTGCGATATTGGGGCGTAGGCTTTAGCCTACTATTTTGAAAGGTAGACTAAAGTCTAC
>CAJVYO010000237.1 GCA_913009515.1 uncultured Methylococcaceae bacterium | reverse complement strand
GTGAGGCAATGCAGAAAATTGCTGAAGCAGGGCGTGGTGTGTTGGTCTTGGTGCGTCAGGAAGAAAATAATAAAACTTTAGCGGAATTAATTCATCATTATCAATTAGAAGATAATGGTGTAACGCCGCCGGTTATGGTCGAGAAAAAAGATACCTGGCGAACAACCGGCACCGGCTCACAAATTTTAGCGGATTTAGGCGTGCATAAAATTAAAGTGTTAGGCGAACAAAAAAATTATTTTGGCTTATCAGGCTTTGATTTAGAATTAGTTGATGAAGCTTAGTATTTAATTATTTATTTTTAGAGAGAGTTAAAAGTATGTCAGATGTAACGTTAATAGAAGGTAATTTATCCGCTCAAGGTGGAAAATTTTGTGTGGTTGCCGCTCGTTTTAATAGCTTTATTGTTGAGCAGTTGGAAGGCGGTGCAATTGATGCATTAGTGCGTCATGGTGCCGATAAAAAAGATATTAGTTTAGTGAAAGTACCCGGTGCATTTGAACTGCCGATGGTGGTGCAACGTATTGCAGCAATGAAAAAATATGATGCAATTGTGGTATTAGGGGCAGTGATACGAGGCGGTACACCGCATTTTGATTATGTTGCCGGTGAATGTGTTAAAGGCATCGCTCAAATTTCATTACAGTATGATGTGCCGGTTAGTTTTGGGGTTTTAACAGTTGATAGTATTGAGCAAGCCATAGAAAGAGCGGGGACTAAAGCGGGTAATAAAGGGGCTGAAGCCGCTATTTCTGCGATTGAAATGGTGAGTTTATTTAATAACTTGGAAGCTTAATGAGTTCTGCAAAAACAAAATCAAGACAATGTGCGGTACAAGCTTTATATCAGTGGCAGATGACCGGACAAAATTTAAGCTTGATTGAGCAACAATTTAAAGAAGATCAACGTTTAAAAAATGCTCAAAATAGCTATTTTGTTGATTTATTTCATGGCGTGCCGACACACTTAGATACGATTGATGCGGCTTTTATTGAATTTACCGCCCGTGAAATCGAAAAAATTGACCCTGTTGAACGCGCGATATTACGTTTAAGTGTCTACGAATTAATACATAAAACTGATATTCCTTATCGTGTGGTGATTAATGAAGGCGTTGAATTAGCAAAATCATTTGGTGCGGATGGGAGTCATCGCTATATTAATGGCGTGTTAGATAAAGTAGCTCAAGTACAACGTAAAACTGAAATTGAAGCTAAAAAGAAAAAATAAGGATATTGATAGATGCAGCGTGTTAAATTTGGAACCAGTGGTATTAGAGGATTAGTTATCGATTTGACAGATAAGGTGTGTTATCACGCCACTTTATCTTTTTTAGCGTATTTAAAATCCATTGATATGATTCAAGAAGGGCACGCTGTAGGGATTGGTGGTGATTTACGTCATAGCTCGCCGCAAATTATGAATGCTATTGCTGCGGCGGTCGTAGAGTCAGGCTATCAGCCGATAAATTGTGGATTTTTGCCAACCCCCGCTTTAGCTTTATATGGTATTCGTCATGGCTTGCCGACCATGATGGTGACGGGTAGTCATATTCCTGATGACCGTAACGGCATTAAATTTAATACCCCTAAAGGCGAAGTTTTAAAAGCTGATGAACAAGGCATTTTAGCTCAAAATCCAGCGCTTAATTTAGCTTTATTTGATGAGCAAGAGCAGTTATTTAAAACTGATTATTTGCCGGAAATAGAGGCAACCGCCCAGCGGGATTATTTACAACGTTATTTGGATGTTTTTCCCAGCGATGCGTTAACAGGTTTTAAAGTGGGGGTTTACCAACATTCATCTGTTGCCCGTGATTTATTGCCTATATTATTGGCGGCCTTGGGGGCCGAAGTGGTTTATTTAGGCTATTCTGATAAATTTATTTCGGTTGATACCGAAGCGATTCGTCCGGAAGATGTGTTATTAGCGGATAAATGGACCAAAGAATATGGCTTAGATGCGATTATTTCTACGGATGGTGATGCGGATAGACCCTTAGTTAGTAATGAATTAGGTGAATGGTTGCGCGGCGATGTGATTGGTATTTTAGTGGCACGGTTTTTAAATGCCGATGCCGTGGTTACGCCCGTGAGTAGTAATAGTGCATTAGAAAAAAGCCAATTTTTTACGACTGTAAAACGCACGCAAATTGGTTCCCCTTATGTAATTTCAGCGATGCAAGCCTTAACTGATAAACAGGTGGTGGGTTATGAAGCCAATGGTGGCTTTTTATTAAATACCGATATTGAATTAGCAGGCAAGGTGTTGGCGGCATTGCCAACGCGTGATGCTGTTTTAGTGCCGTTATGTTTACTATTTGAAGCTAAACAAAAGCAATGCACGTTATCACAACTATTTGATGAATTACCGGCTCGGTTTACTTATAGCGATCGTTTAAAAGATTTTTCATCTGAATTAAGCCAGTCTATTTTAAAAACATTACAAGTGGATAGTTTGGAGCAGGTAGCAGCCACGTTTGCTGATTTGTTTAATCATAGTTTGCCAGCAGTTATCGCGATGGATAAAACAGATGGCGTGCGATTGACCTTGAACAATGATGAAGTGGTACATTTACGAGGCTCAGGTAACGCGCCTGAATTAAGGTGTTACACTGAGGCAGCGACTTATGAAGCCGCAAAAGCTTT
>CAJVYO010000236.1 GCA_913009515.1 uncultured Methylococcaceae bacterium | reverse complement strand
GCCCTGACATATTATTTTGCGTCAGTTGCTTGGCAATTAAAAATGGCATTTTATTGCCTAAGCCAATTTCTTCACACAGCTTATCCATGCTTTCTAACTGCAAAATAGCTAATAATTGTTGTTGCGTAGCATCGGGAATATCAGCTAAATGTTTATTAACCACCAATAATTCTTTTTCTAGCAGATGTAAGCCTAAATTAACTGCTTCCTGCTGTTTAAAATGTTTTAAATAAGTACGAATACGCGAGCGTGCTTTGGTTGTCACCACCGTATTTAACCAAATCGGCGTGGGTTTTGCCCATGAGGCAGTAATCACTTCAACGGTGACACCATTATTCAGCTCTGTTTGTAACGGCACTAAACGCTTATCAATCCGCGCCGACACACAACTATTACCAATATCACTGTGTACCGCATACGCAAAATCAATCACACTTGCTTTACGAGGCAATTTAATAATACGCCCTTGCGGTGTGAACACAAAAATTTCTTGTGGAAATAAATCAACTTTTAAACTTTCAATAAACTCTAACGAATTACCCGATGATTTTTGAATTTCTAATAAATCACGCACCCATTCATTCGCATAGGTTTTTGAATCAAATAACGCCGCTTCATTATCTTTTTTGTATAACCAATGGGCAGCAATCCCTGATTCTGATAATCGATGCTGCTCATGGGTGCGAATTTGAATTTCCACCGGAAAGCCATAAGGTCCAATCAAAACGGTATGCAATGATTGATAGCCATTCGCTTTAGGCAAGGCAATATAATCTTTAAATTTACCCGGAATCGGTTTAAATAAATTATGCACAATACCTAAAACACGATAGCAGGTATCAACATCTTCACAATAAATACGGAATGCATACACATCAAAAATATCTGAAAAAGGTAATTTTTTCAGCTTCATTTTTTTGTAAATACTGTATAAATATTTTTCTCGACCTTCTACCTTACAGATAACACCCGATTGGTGTAAACGCGTTTTCAAAGCGTCTTTAGTATGTTTAATCGTTTCCTTACGATGTCCCCGTGTTTTTTTTACCGCTGCATCTAAAATTTGATAACGTGTCGGATTCATTGCTGCAAAACACAGCGATTCTAATTCGTGACGCACACTATTCATGCCTAAACGATTTGCAATCGGCGCATAAATATCTAATGTCTCTTTTGCGATACGGAGTTTTGCTTCAGGCCGCATTGCCCCCAGTGTTTGCATATTATGTAAGCGATCCGCTAGCTTCACCATAATAACGCGTAAATCTTTCGCCATTGCCAAGCACATTTTACGCACATTTTCAGCTTGGGCTTCTGCTCGTGTTCTGCCGTTTATCTGGGTTAATTTAGTGACCCCATCCACCAATTCAGCCACATCATCACCAAATAATTCAGCAACTTGTTCTTTAGTGACATCTGTATCTTCAACCACATCATGTAAAATAGCAGCCATAATGCCATGCACATCCATACGCATTTCAGCTAAAGAAATAGCAACTGCTAACGGGTGACAAATATATGCTTCACCGCTTTTTCTAAACTGTCCTTCATGGTGCTTAGCACCAAATTCATAAGCATGAAAAACAGATTCTATTTGCGTAACATCTAAATAATTGCCTAATAAAACCTGTAATTCACCGAATAAACCATGCTCAGGATTACTTAAATTAATGTCTTCATCCTGAACTTTCATCATCTAACCAAAGGTTGCAGTGACTAATGGAATCTCAGCATCTTCGCCTACTTGATGCAATAATGAAACATTATCTTTCGTTACATGTCCTTCTGCAATTTCACGTAATGCAACGACAGTACATTTGTCTAGCCCTGCTAAAACAAAAGAATCTGCACCTTTTTCTAATTGACGTGCTCGCTGAGAAGCCAATAAAACTAACTCAAACCGATTTTCAACATTTTCTAAACAATCTTCAATGGTAACTCTAGCCATTTTTAAACCTTTAATTTAATTTATTGGAGCAATAAAATGCAACCGCACATTATAAAAGAGTTTGTAATGCTTATAAAGCATTGCAAGCTAAATAGTTTTAATCACACGCTTCTAATGCTGCAATCGCTGGTAATTCTTTGCCTTCTAAAAATTCTAAAAAGGCTCCACCACCGGTTGAGGTATATGACACTTTTTCTTTAATCCCATATTTATCAATCGCCGCTAAAGTATCACCCCCGCCCGCAATAGAAAATGCCTCACTCGCTGCAATCGCCTCTGCTAAGGTTTTTGTCCCTGCTGCAAATTGATCAATTTCAAACACGCCAACAGGGCCATTCCAAACAATGGTTTTTGCTGATTTTAAAATATCGGCATATTGCTGTGCAGTTTCAGGACCAATATCAAGCACCATATCGTCTTCAGAAATTTCACTGACTTTTTTAATCGTCGCAACCGCTGACTCTGAAAACTCTTTAGCACATACCACATCAACCGGCACAGGAATCGCTGAATTATTCGCTTTTGCTGCTGCAATCAAGGCTTTTGCATCTTCCACTAAATCCGCTTCATATAATGATTGTCCGACCGAATAACCGGCGGCAACAATAAAGGTATTGGCAATTCCACCACCAACAATTAACTGGTCTACTTTTTCAGATAAGGTTTTTAACACCGTTAATTTAGTCGAGACTTTAGAGCCACCCACAATCGCG
>CAJVYO010000235.1 GCA_913009515.1 uncultured Methylococcaceae bacterium | reverse complement strand
TCTTTGAGGTATTTAATATTGGTATCGCCACTTAAAAACCATAAAAGTTCATGAATAATGGATTTAGTATGCAATTTTTTAGTAGTGAGTAAAGGCAGCCCTTGTTGTAAATCAAAGCGTAATTGCCGCCCAAATAATGAACGCGTGCCGGTGCCGGTGCGATCGCCTTTTTCACAGCCTTGGCTTAAGGTTTCTGCTAATAATTCTAAATATTGTTTCATGGTTTAACGTGCTGTTTTTTTATAAGCGAAACTTAATAATATTAAGCCCATAATAATCATTGGTGTAGATAAAATTTGTCCCATCGTGAGCCAATCCATGGCTAAATAGCCTAAATGTTCATCGGGTACGCGGTAAAATTCGACAAAAAAGCGAAAACAGCCGTAAAACAAGGCAAATAATCCTGATGTTGCCAGAACCGGACGCGGTTTACTTGAAAATAACCAGAGAATGATAAATAAGACTAAACCTTCAAGTAAAGCTTCATAAAGTTGTGAGGGGTGGCGTGGAATATTGCCGCCGGTGGGGAAAATAAACGACCATGGTACATCGGTTGCCCTGCCCCATAATTCCGAATTAATAAAATTACCAATCCGTCCTGCCAATAAACCGATAGGAATCACCGGCACCACAAAATCAGCAAGAGCAAATGCACTGCATTGATGTTTACGGGCAAAAAGATAAATCGCTGCGATAACGCCTAAAAATCCGCCATGAAAGGACATGCCACCCTGCCAAATTTTAAATAGAATAAGCGGGTTATCGATAAAATGACTAAAATTATAAAAGAAGATATAGCCGATACGCCCACCTAAGATAACCCCTAAGGCGATGTAATAAATTAAATCCTCTAAGGCTTCGGCTTTAATGGGGGCATTTTTTTGTTTGACGCGTAGGCTAAGTAAAAACCAACCGCCTAGAATACCGATTAAATACATGAGACCATACCAATGTACTTTAACAGGCCCTAAGCTTAATGCGATAGGATCAATAATGGGATAAGTTAACATCTTTGAAAATGAGTTGAAAACAGATAATAACCGCTTATCATAGCATGAATACATGATACACTTTTAATACCCGTATAGGGTTTAATGGCTAATTTTATTAAATAGGATTTTAACGATGTCTGAACGCGAAAAAGTACATAATACCTTACATAAAGCGCTCCAAATTAATTTAGATAATTGTAAATATGGAACAATTGTTGAAATTGGAGCAGGTCAAGAAGTGGCTCGAAACTTTTTTCAAGCAGGTGGAGCGGCAGGAACGGTTGCAAAAACCATGTCTGCTTATGATATGCAGGTCAGTGATGATATTTATGGCGAGGAAGCCAATCGTCGTTATGTGACCCGCAGTCGCTTAATGAAAATGCTGGATAAAGAATATTCAAGCGTTACTGAGTTATTAGCACCTAAACGTGCAAAAAATACCACGTTTTTTTCGTATGCAGCGACGGTGACGGCAAAAAGTTATTTACAAAAAAATGAGTGTCATGGCTGGATAGGTATTCGTGTACAACTTTATCCACAGGCGGCACCGAGTGATGTGATTTTGCATGTGCGAATGCTAGATAATGATGGCAGTTCGCAGCAAGAAGCTTTAGGGGTTTTAGGGGTGAATTTAATTCATGCCGTTTACCATAAATTTACCGAACCGAAAAAAATTATTGAATCTTTAATTGATGATTTAGAGCCAGGACGCTTAGAAATCGACATGATTAATTTTTCAGGGCCGTATTTTGAGGAAATTGAAAATCGCTTAATGAATTTGCATTTAGTGCATCATAATTTGACGCATGCGATTATGTTTAATCCTGAAGGTGAAGTGCAAGTACCGAGTGAATATTTATATAAGAAAAATATCCTCGTAGTGCGTGGGGCGTTTACGCCGGTGACTAAAGTACATTTAGATATGACGCAGTGTGGTATGCAACAATTTAATGCTATGCCGCATGTGAATCCTGAGCAGACCTTAACTTTGGCTGAATTGACGATGGCGAGTTTAACTGTCGGCGATAAAATTGATGATGCAGATTTCTTAGCTCGTGTTGATATGTTAAATACTCAAGGTTATACGGTGATGATTTCTAATTACCTCCGTTATTTCCGTTTAAGAGAGTATTTTAGACGTTATACACAGCAACAAATCGGTATGATTTTAGGTATTTCTAATTTAGAACTTATCTTTGATGAAGAATATTATAAAACGCTAGAAGGGGGAATTTTAGAAGCCTTTTCTAAATTATTTCCTGATAATA
Organism: uncultured Methylococcaceae bacterium; assembly: GCA_913009515.1. Taxonomy (GTDB): domain Bacteria; phylum Pseudomonadota; class Gammaproteobacteria; order Methylococcales; family Methylomonadaceae; genus Methyloprofundus. Next base: position 445 of record CAJVYO010000235.1, on the reverse strand, counting down.
CCCGTCTTTATATTTATCCGTCTAAAAATTCAGAGAAAGATGAATTAATTACTGCGGATAATTTTAAGGCTTCCCCTAAATTAAAACATTTATATAGTCATTTATTTGATAATAAATATGTGGAAAGTATTGAAGGGGCTGATGAAAGCTTATTAAGCATTAATCCTGCTGAAATAGCGGCTGGCATTGTTAAAGGACGCGGTGAATGGGAAGAAAGCGTTCCTGATTCTATCGTTGAAATGATTGTTGAAAAACGCTTATTGGGTTTTCGATAGGGCGTATTGATAAGTCGTGTTTTGTAATCGCTAGATTAACGAAATATGTGAGCAATATTGCCTGAATGGCAGGTTAATATCAATTTATCAAGGCATATTTACCTGATATTTAAAAATGCGTGCAGATTTTCTTGAAAACCACGCTAATATTAGGTTATTAAGGTGAATAT
>CAJVYO010000234.1 GCA_913009515.1 uncultured Methylococcaceae bacterium | reverse complement strand
GAGTATGAGTTTATAGCTATTAATGAAGATAAGTATTATTTTAGGATAAAATCTATTGTTAAAAATAAATAAAAAAGGTATCTACTTTAAATTCCAGGGTAAATCAGACAAATGAAACAATCAAGTGTTTGATTATTAAAGGTTTAGATTTTATAAAACTAAGCTTTACCCTGGAATTTAAAGTAGATACGATATTACTCTCATAGCATTTGAGATAGGTGCTTAATCAGATTTCCTTGAAGAATGAGCGTTAGAACATTATAAACCAAAGATATTGTCCTTTTTGTTTTATAATTGTTATAAAATAAAGGCTTAACTTAATTCATTAAGGTTTATGACATGATTTACGCCGCACCTGATCAAGACAATAGCAAAGTAACCTTTAAAAAACGTTATGATAATTTTATTGGTGGCGAATGGATCGCCCCTGTTAAAGATCAATATTTTGAAAATATAACCCCTGTGACGGGTGAAGTGTTTTGTGAAATACCCCGCTCAACAGCTGAAGATATAGAACTGGCTTTAGATGCAGCACATCAAGCAAAAACTGCATGGGCTGAAACATCAGTGACAAATCGTTCAAATATACTGTTAAAAGTTGCTGACCGTATGGAAGAGCATTTAGAAAAATTAGCCGTTGCAGAAACATGGGACAATGGTAAAGCGGTTCGCGAAAATTTGGCGATAGATATTCCGTTAGCCATTGATCATTTTCGTTATTTTGCAGGCTGTATCCGTGCTCAAGAAGGTTCGATTGGTGAAATTGATAATAATACGGTTGCTTATCATTTTCATGAACCTTTAGGTGTTGTTGGACAAATTATTCCGTGGAATTTTCCCTTATTAATGGCGTGCTGGAAAATAGCTCCCGCTTTAGTTGCAGGGAACTGTATTGTTTTAAAACCTGCCGAACAAACGCCCGTTTCTATTTTAATTTTAATGGAAGTCATCGGTGATTTATTGCCTGCCGGTGTGCTGAATATTGTGAATGGTTTTGGTAGTGAAGCAGGACAAGCCTTAGCCAGTAGCACGCGTATTGCTAAAATTGCCTTTACAGGTTCTACGCCTGTGGGTTCACATATTATGAAATGTGCAGCAGAAAATATCATTCCATCTACTGTCGAATTAGGCGGGAAATCACCTAATATTTTCTTTGCTGATATTTTAGAGCAAGACGATGATTTTATTAGCAAAGCGGTAGAAGGGGCTGTGTTAGCTTTTTTTAATCAAGGTGAAGTTTGTACCTGTCCTTCTCGCTTGCTGATTCAAGAATCCATATATGATGAATTTATCGCTAAAGTGATTGAACGTGTTGCCATGATTAAACGGGGTAATCCTTTAGATACTGAAACGATGGTGGGTGCTCAAGCGTCTAAAGCACAATTTGATAAAATATTAGAATATATTGATATTGGTAAAAATGAAGGGGCTAAATTGTTGATTGGCGGTGATATTGAGCAATTAGAAACGGAATATAACAGTGGCTATTATATTCAACCGACAATGATGTTCGGTGATAATAAAATGCGTATTTTCCAAGAAGAAATTTTTGGGCCTTTTGTCTCTGTCACTACTTTTACTGATGAAGCTGATGCTCTTGCCATCGCTAATGACACAGAATTTGGTTTAGGCTCAGGGTTATGGACGCGTGATACCAATAGAGCGTATCGGATGGGGAGAGGTATTCAAGCGGGACGTGTTTGGGTGAACTGTTACCATCATTACCCTGCACATGCCGCCTTTGGTGGTTATAAGAAATCAGGCGTCGGCCGTGAAACGCATAAAATGATGCTCGATCACTATCAGCAAACTAAAAATATGTTAGTGAGTTATGACACCAATCCTTTAGGTTTTTTCTAGCGGATTATTAGCATTCAACCTGTTTTTAGGTTCTTTATATTTCTATATGGCGACTCACTATGACTCAAGCACAGCATCATACCTACGCACATCAAGCTTATCCCGTTAGTGAACAAACGGCACAACACGCTCATATTAATAATGAGCAATATTTAGCCTTATATCAGCAATCGATTGAACAGCCTGATGAATTTTGGGCAGAGCAGGCGACACAGTTTTTAGAGTGGCAACAGCCATGGGACTCAGTGAGTCGCTGCAATTTTCATAAAGGCGAAGTAAGTTGGTTTGAGGGTGGCAAGCTCAATGTCAGTGTGAATTGCTTGGACCGTCATTTAGCAACCAAAGGTGAGCAAACGGCTTTAATTTGGGAAGGTGATGAGCCGACGCAAGATAAAAAGATGACTTATCGTGAATTGCATCAACAGGTGTGCAAATTTGCGAATGTGTTAAAGGCACATGGGGTAGAAAAAGGCGATCGGGTGTGTATTTATTTACCGATGATTATAGAAGCTTCAGTCGTAGTGCTGGCATGTTCGCGTATTGGTGCGGTGCATTCGATTGTCTTTGGTGGATTTTCAGCGGATGCGTTAAAGGATCGTATTAACGATGCAACTTGCAAAGTAGTGGTGTGTGCGGATGAAGGCTATCGAGGCGGTAAAGCCATTCCTATTAAAGCGACAGTGGATAAAGCCTTATTAGAGTGTCCTAGTATTCAGCATTCGATTGTCATTCAAAATACCGCTAAAGATGTAAGTTGGCATGATGGGCGTGATGTTTGGTATCACCAAGCAATGCAGCAAGCGGATAGTGAATGTGAACCTGAATGGATGGATGCGGAAGATCCGTTATTTATTTTATAT
>CAJVYO010000233.1 GCA_913009515.1 uncultured Methylococcaceae bacterium | reverse complement strand
GTGCGAGCTTAGTTTTTGAACAAACCATTAAATGTGGCGATGTTTTATTGAATACTGCGAGTGTGCGTATTGCGTGTTTAGATTTAGATACGCTGCGGCCGAAGTTGATACCCGATTATCTTAAAGAGCTGTTGAAGCTTTATTCCTTCCAGCCCTCTGCTTAAATGAGAGAGCTAGAAGCGTGATATCAGCAGATTTATAATTTATAGTTTAAATTATTCTGAGCATCACTGGGATTACGTTTATGCTTAACATTTTGTGAATTGCGTTCGTCAGTATATTTAGCAATCATCTCACCCCATGTTGAATATTGTTGATATTCTTCAAAACCTTCTGCACGACGTTTGTCAAAGGCTTCTTTTCCCAGTTGAATTAGCTCATCAGGGGTTGCTCCATGAACAATACCTAGAAATTCCTTGTTTTTTCGATATAAGGTGCGTAATGACCAAAATGAAAGCTCAAAGGCGACGCGCTGATTTTGAGGTAAGCGGTCTTTGATACGATTGACTGATTTTAATGCAGTTTTGAAGTTTCTGCCATTTATCTGGCTACCTGAGGTGCAGGCTGCGGTAAAGAGTAAAGAGCAACTAATGAGTACAATGGCAAAAAAACGCATAGTGAACATCCTATTATTGTTATTATAGTTAGAAAATAAACACGGCTATGCTGTATATTAGCTATAGTCGTTTGGACAGACTAAATTAACCAATTATTATATAGATAAGTTATTATTCATGTTGGAATTTATTAGCCATTTAAAAAACCGTTATCAAGCGATTCAGTCGGATTTAATTGAAAAAAATAGCCAGTATCAAGCTAGTTTGAGTCAGTTATGTTTAATTGAAGCATTTTTGCTGAAAGAAACGTTATATCAGCAGGCAGCTTATCCTTTGCAAATAGCAGTGATGGGCCCAACGCAGTCTGGGAAAAGTAGTCTTGTGAATGTGATTGCCAATCAAATCCTCGCAGGTGTGAGTCCTTTGGCGGGTTTTACGGTACATACCCAAGGCTTTGCTTTGAATGTTGCGACTGATTCACAGTATTTTATCACTGATTTTTTTACAGATTTAACCGCCGTGGCTCAATATGATTTAAATCATCAGCAATATGGCTGTTATTCATTAAATTATGCGACAACCGAGCATTTACCACCCTGTATTATATGGGATACCCCTGATTTTGATTCTATTGAGGCTCAACATTATCAGCAGGGCGTATTAAAAACGGTCGCCTTAGCCGATGTGTTGATATTGGTGGTGAGTAAAGAAAAATATGCGGACCAATCAGTGTGGGAATTATTGATTTTATTAGCACCCTTAAATCAGCCGATTATTGTGGTGTTAAATAAATTATTATTAGCCTCACACACTTTAATTATCGATTCCTTTAAACAGCGTTGGCAAGCATCAAGAACCGATGCGGTACCGTTTATTTATCCGATTATGTTTACCGATAAATTAGCGTATCAAGCGGATTTAAATGCCGAATTAAAGCGGGTTATGCATAAGGTGAAGCATAAGTCGAATGCGAAATTTGCTAAACAGTTTATTGAGCAACATTGGGATGATTGGGTATTGCCTCTAAAAATAGAGCAAGCCGCACAAGCACAATGGTCTGTATGGGTTGATGAGGCATTGGAGGAGGCGATATTATTATATCAACGCGATTATTTAGAGCATCCGCAGCATTATGATACTTTTCAAAATGCCTTGGCAAAATTATTAACCTTGTTAGAAATCCCTTTACTCGCGAAAGCGGTAATGCACAGCCGGCAGGTTTTAGCGTGGCCATTACGCAAGCTATTTAAGAGCAAAAAACAACCGCTTGATAACGGTATAATTACGCAAGAAACGGCTATTTTAGAACAAATTGCCCAGCACATGCTGTTACAGCTTGGCGATAAAGTGTTGGATAATATTGATAAATCACAGGGTTATAGTCAATGGTGGAAAGCGATTAACCGGCAATTACGTCAAGATAAAGATTTAATATTGCAGCAGTTTACTTATCAAACTCAGCGTTATCATATCGATTTTAAAGCAACTATCGAAGCAACCGCACAGGGTTTATATCAGCAATTAGCGGAAAAACCTGCGTTATTAAATGGTTTACGGGCAATGCGAGTTACCACGGATGCGGCTTTATTGGGCTTGGCAGTACAGGCGGGGGGCTTGGGTTTACATGATTTATTAATTGCCCCTGCAATGTTATCAGTAACGGCTTATTTAGCGGAAAGTGCGATAGGCAGTTATTTGCAGCGTTCAGAAGCGGCATTAAAACAACAGCAATTAAAAACCGTTGAGACACAATTATTTCAAGGCATTATGCAGCAAGCGTTGATTAATTTACCGACAAAAATACCGAGTACGCCTTATTTCAATATTTCTGCACAGCAGCTTGCTGATGCCGAAGCACAACTTAAAGTAAAACCACATGGATTACGCATATTCTAATTTAGTCACGCAAGCAAAGTCTTGGGGAAAAGAATTGATAGAGCAAGGCTGGGCAACGGATTATAGTTTGCAGGCTTTAATGAGTTACGAGGAAGAACAAACGTCTGCGTCTTTATTTGCTCACGAAGCACGACCTTTAGTGGTGGCGTTTTTAGGCGGCACAGGTGTGGGCAAGAGTAGTTTACTCAATCGTTTGGCAGGTGAAAATATTGCGAAATCAGGGGTGGTAAGGCCGACCTCTAAAGAAGTTACTTTATTTCATCATCGTGATATCAGTTT
>CAJVYO010000232.1 GCA_913009515.1 uncultured Methylococcaceae bacterium | reverse complement strand
GGATGATGTAAAGCAAACCACATAACCGCCTTACCGCCCATACTATGGCCGATAAAATGAGCAGCCTCTATATTATGCGTATCAAGAAATAACTTAATATCTGCGGCCATTTCGGGATAATCCATTTCTGGCACATGCGCTGACTCGCCATGATTACGCATATCTAATACATAAACATGATAATGCTCAGCTAGCTTTTTAGCTATTTGTCGCCAATTGCGTGAAGAAGCAAAAAAACCATGAATAATTAATAACGTAGGTAATGAAGGTTGCCCATATTCTTCAAAATTCAAATGGATTGCTTTACTCATACTTTTGCCCTGAAATGGTTGCAACAAATTGACGACTTCCACCATGATTACGGTGCTCACAAAGATAAATACCCTGCCAAATACCTAAATTTAATTTTCCTTGGCTAATTGGGATATTAACACTAACACCTAAAATGCTACTTTTTAAATGTGCAGGCATATCATCATCACCTTCATAATCATGCTGATAATAAGGCGCTCTTTCTGGTACAAATTGATTAAAATGACTTTCAAAATCTAACCTAACGGTTGGATCAGCATTTTCATTAATCGTGAGTGCAGCTGAAGTATGTTTTATAAATAAATTAAACAGACCATATTCAATTAAATTAAAATCAGGTATTTTATTAACGACATCCTGAGTAATTAAATGAAATCCCCTCGGCTTTTCTGTTAAGTTAAATTCTTTTTGTATCCACATACTCATATTACTCACTGATAAATATTAGTCATAAAAAAGGCGATCATATAGATCGCCTTTTAATTGTTATTTTCTCAATAATTAAATTAAAAAATCTGATTTATCTCTGCCAGCCTCAAGCAATGCACGCATCCACTTAGGCGTAACACCACGCCCTGTCCAAGTAATATCTGCATTATCAGGATTACGAAATTTAGGTGCCACTTTTCCCGTTTTGCGTACTGTTTTTTCTTTTGCATCAGAGATTTCAACTGTAGCGCCAACTGAGGCGGCTAATGCTCTAATTTGTGCGTATACGTCTTTACGTTCGCTATCTTGCTTTTCTTTTAATGCAAGCTCTACATTTTGCATCATTTGCTGTAGTTCAGTTACAGACAGATTATTTAAATCACTCATGTTATTTAACCTTAAAATCGTTACTTATTAATACTCTGTGCTTAATATTAAAATAAACACTTCTTAATTATTATAAAATCAAAGCTTTAAAAATACTAATTTTTATTTACTGTAACCAGAAAATCTATTTTATTAAGAACTTTACCTTGCGCATCCAACGTCCTTGCTTGCCATTCACCTGTATGCTTATTATTAAATAACTTACTGGTACTAACACGCCAACGATTACCACGAATTCTAATTTTGCGTTTATAAATAGATTTCCCATCTTTTAACCATTCATGAAATACTGTATCTCCTTTCATATTATTTATTTCCGTAAAATAAAACAAACCTTCCGCCTGCTCACTATTTACCAGAAAAGGCAGCTCTACATCCCCATAAGGCTCTTTACCTTTCATACCTCTAGCTAATCTAGCTCGAGAGAGATTAGAATGTAATTGTTCAGATACAGCTTTAGCGGGCATTTGTGCTACTGGTTTAATTTTTTCAGGAAAAATCACTTCTTTTTTTAACTGAGTATCTTCTGATTTTATTAACTCACCCTTTAGTGGCTTAATTACTTCCACTATCTCGGGCTTAATAACCGACATCTCTGCTTCTGTAGTGGAAGTAATAGTTTCAGCTGTTATGGCTGGCTGCTTAATATCTTTAAGTAGCGGATCTTCATTCAGGCTGTTTAAGTAATAACCAGGAATAATAACTAAAAGCAATAAGACCAACAGAGCAGTAAAAATTCGTTTTATATTCCATTCAGTAATGATTTCCATCTGAGGGTCTTCCATAATGCGCCGCTCAGTTTTTGATTTGACTTTAATGCTTAATTTTTTATCTGTTTTCATAAGTATTTTATTTATTTGAACATCGAAAATGTTAAATTTTCCGCACTATTTTAGCAAAAATAACACACAATTACGGTGCAATTTTCTTTTATTGATACCTGCCCACTATCATTTTAAGCTATATCTTTCCCGCACCTCTATTTTCTTGGTAATATACCATCTACGGCTAAATAAAATATAATTTGCACGCTAAACTGGATTTTTTTTATGAGTAACTTGCTTAAATTGTTTCAAGATACCTCGGCACTTTATGGCAGTAATGCTGTTTATATAGAGGATCTATATGAGCAGTTCTTAGAAAACCCTGAGTCGGTTGAAAGCAGCTGGCGTGATCATTTCACAGAATTACAAAAGACGTTAAGCAAACGCGATATTGCCCACAGTCCCGTTGTAGAGCGCTTTGCTCAACTTGCTTCATCTAGCACGTCGCGCATAGCGGAACTGCAAGGGTTTACTGAAGAAAGTGTCAAAAAACAATCTGCTGTCGCTCGCCTAATCAATCATTACCGCGCCCATGGCCACCAAATGGCGACCAATAACCCACTCGGTAAAATACAGAAAAAAATCCCTGATCTCGACCCTAATTATTACGGTTTATCTGAACTTGATTTAGATACGCTATTCGATACAGGAACTCTTTATGGCGTAGACCGCTTACCGCTAAAAACTATTATTAGTACGCTAAAAGAAATTTATTGCGGCAATATTGGCACTGAATATATGCATATATTCGATACTGATATTAAACGTTGGATCAAAAACCGCTTAGAAGG
>CAJVYO010000231.1 GCA_913009515.1 uncultured Methylococcaceae bacterium | reverse complement strand
GCTCGACGCTTAAAGGACACCTTTAACGCCGACCGCATTATCGTACCAGGGCGTTGCTTAGGTGATTTAGAACAGCTCGCCAAAACTTTAAATTTACCGGTTGAACGCGGCCCTGAAGAACTTAAAGATTTGCCATTATTTTTTGGTAAACAAGCCCATAAAATTGATTTAAGTCGCTATGCCGTCAATATATTTGCAGAAATTGTCGATGCCCCCAATCTAAATGTCGATGAAGTCATACAGCGAGCTTATTATTACCAACAAAATGGCGCTAATATTATTGATATTGGCTGCTTGCCCGATACGCCATTTCCACAAATGGAAGCCATTATTCAAGGTTTAAAACAAGAAGGCTTTCAAGTCAGTATTGATTCATTAGAAACCGATGATTTATTACGCGGTGCGAACGCAGGAGCAGATTATATGCTCAGTTTGCATGAAAGCACTTTATGGGTTGCTGACGAAGTCGATGCTGTGCCGATTCTAATTCCTGAAACACATACCGATATTCAGAGTTTAGATCATAGTATCACTGTTTTACAGGCTAAAAATAAACGGTTTATTGTTGACCCCATACTTGACCCGATACATTTTGGTTTTACTACCTCAATAGTACGTTATCATCAAGTACGTGAAAAATATCCAGACATTGAAATGATGCTCGGCGTAGGTAATATCACAGAACTCACGCATGCGGATACCGCTGGCATGAATGCTTTATTGCTCGGTATTTGCTCTGAAATGAATATTAATAATATTCTAGCGACAGAAGTCAGTCAACATGCGAATCGTGCCATAAAAGAAGCTGATATTGCCCGCCGCATTATGTATGCCGCCAAAGAAACTAACAGCCTGCCCAAGCATATAGATAATAATTTAATGGCATTACACGAAACCTCGCCCTTTCCCTATCAACTTGATGAAATTCAAGACTTTGCCGACCAAGTGAAAGACCCCAGTTTTCGTATTCAAATTAGTCCTGAAGGGGTGCATATTTATAATCGTGACGGACTTCACAGCGCTATCGACCCATTTGATTTATACCCTAAGTTACAGGTTGAAAATGATGCGGGTCATGCCTTTTATTTAGGCGTTGAACTTGCCCGTGCCGAAACCGCTTGGCAATTGGGTAAACGTTTTAATCAAGATCAACCTTTAAACTGGGGCTGTGCTGCAAAAATCAAAAGTTCAACGATTGATTTACATAGCTTTAAGCCCTCAGGAACCACACTTAAAAAATCATGATTCAAGAAACCATAGTTATTACCGAAAATGCCGCAGGTGAGCCTCATGTAGCTCCGATGGGTATCCATGCGGCAGGCGATGAGTTTATCATCTTGCCTTTTCGTCCCTCAACGACCTTAGATAATATTATTGAAACCAAAGTCGCCACCATTAATTACACCGATGATGTCAGAGTATTTGCCGGCTGTTTAACCAATCATCACGATTGGGTATTAGAAAAAGCTCAAAAAATATCAGGTCATACCCTACAAAATACCTTAGCCCACTGCGAAGTTAAACTTACTCATATTGACGACGACACCGTACGGCCTAAACTCTATTGCCAAGCGGTACACCGTGTTAATCATCAACCCTTTGCAGGTTTTAATCGGGCTCAATTTTCTGTGTTAGAAGCGGCTATTTTACTCAGTCGCATTGATCGCATTTCACCCGCCAAAATTAATACTGAATTAGAATATCTATATATTGGTTTTCACAAAACCGCGGGTGTCAAAGAAAAACAAGCTTGGTCATGGATTACCCATGCCATCGAACAAAAATTAAGAGAGAAAAAATAATAATGAGTCGGATGTTAGCCAGTGTTAATTGCTTAGAAGAAGCCTTACTCGCCCAAGCCGCTCATGTTGATATTATTGATTTAAAACAGCCTAAACTTGGAGCATTGGGGGCTTTAGAGGTATCGCTTGTGCAAAAAATTGTAACGCACATAAATAAACAGACACCCATCAGTGCCACTATTGGCGATTTACCCATGCAAACAGACATTATCGTTGATGCAATCAATAAAATGGCAAATACCAAGGTTGATTATATTAAAATTGGCTTTTTTCCCAGTGATAATTGGGCTGATATTATCAATGACTTAAAAATATTCACCGACGCAGGACTGAAATTAATAGCCGTACTTTTTGCCGACCAACAACCTGACATTCAGAGTTTAACGTTGTTTTCTAAAGCAGGCTTTCATGGCGTAATGCTGGATACTATGAATAAAAGCCAAGGTAGCCTGACTCAGGTTATGCCCTTTGAAAATATTCAAACTTTCGTCAAATTAGCCAAGCAGTCGCAGTTACTCTGTGGTTTAGCTGGCTCACTCCGCGCCACTGATATTGCCAAATTATCGCCATTACAAGCTGATTATTTAGGTTTTCGTGGCGCATTATGTGAAGGTCATCAACGCACTGAAAAAATTAATCCTGCTGCCTTGCAAACGATTAAAGCTCAATTATGCTAAAAATCACACAACTTCCCGTGTTAAATGATAACTATATTTATCTCATTCACGATGAGTTATCAGGCGAAACAGCGGTTATCGATCCTGCTCAATCAGAACCTGTTTTAAATTATTTAAAGCAACAAAACTGGCAACTCACCTATATTTTAAATACCCACCACCATCACGATCATGTAGGCGGCAACGTTGAGTTAAAAAAAGCCACCCAATGCAAAATTGCAGGCTCAAAAAGTGATAACGCTCGTATTCCCGAAATTGATCGTTTACTCACTGAAAACGACAGCTTAACGCTCGGTGATTACACTATTGAAATCATTGAATGCTCAGGACACACCCTCGGACATATCGCTTTTTATGTTCCAGATGCAAACGCCTTATTTTGTGGAGACACTTTAT
>CAJVYO010000230.1 GCA_913009515.1 uncultured Methylococcaceae bacterium | reverse complement strand
GACCCTGATGTGGGCGATAAATTGAAATTAGTATTTATTCCTAATTATCGTGTTTCTGCAATGGAAATTATTTGTCCCGGTGCCGATTTATCAGAGCAAATTTCTACTGCCGGTAAGGAAGCATCAGGCACAGGAAATATGAAGTTCATGATGAATGGTGCGTTGACTATCGGTACATTAGATGGTGCTAATATTGAAATCCGTGAAGAAGTGGGCGAAGATAATTTCTTTTTGTTTGGCTTAACTGAAGGCGAAGTTGAAAATTTACGTCCTCATTATAATCCGTCTGAGATGATTGAAAATGATGATGATTTAAAACGGGTGATTAATTTATTAGAATGTGGACATTTTAATCAATTTGAAGCCGGTATTTTTGATGATGTAATTAATTCAATTAAAAGTTCGAATGACCCTTGGATGACAGTTGCTGATTTTCGTAGTTATGTAGACGCTCAAAAACAAGTTGAAATTGCTTATCAAGATAAAGCACATTGGACGCGTATGAGCATTATAAATACCGCTAATAGTGGTAAATTTTCAACAGATCGTACCATCGGAAATTACAGTGAAGACATTTGGCATTTAAAGCCAGTTGTTATTAAATAATTTTTTAATGACTTAACATCATAAAAAGCTCAATAATTTATTATTGGGCTTTTTTTATAGCATCAGATTAGAGTTTTTATATGTTTAATATTGTACTTTTTGAGCCAGAAATCCCTGCTAATACCGGTAATATTATTCGTTTATGTGCGAATACAGGTGCAGCATTGCATTTAATTAAGCCTTTAGGCTTTGAATTAGATGATAAAAAATTACGTCGAGCAGGCTTAGATTATCATGAATGGGCGGATATAAAAGAATATGAGAATATTGAAGATTTTTTAACAATGATGAGCGATAAAAATATTTATGCCCTGACGACTAAAGGACAACAATGCTATAGTAAAACCAGCTTTAAAGACGGTGATGTGCTGATGTTTGGCCCTGAAACGCGAGGCTTACCACCTTCTATTTTAGATTCATTACCCGACGCTCAAAAATTACGTTTACCCATGCTACCTGCAAGCCGTAGTTTGAATTTATCAAATACGGTTGCAGTGACATTATATGAAGCATGGCGACAAATGGAGTTTGTCATTAATGAGTAGTTTTAAATAGGCACATCATCGACAACTTCAGCCGCAGTATCAATCGCATCATGTGCGGTATTGCCAGCAATAGGCACAATGGAAACCACTGCACCCACTGCACGCATAGGCACGGTAACGACTTTGGTTAATAAGCAACCTTGTAATAATAAAGCACTGCTTAAGAGTAATAAGGTATTTTTTAGTGTCATCATGTTGTAAAACCTAATAATTAGATAAAAAGAGATTTATTCACTGCTTTACTCGCTGCAATTTTAGCGGTGATTTTATTGCTATCAACCAGTTCTTTTAAGTTTTGATCTAAAGTTTGCATGCCATCACGTCGACCAGTTTGAATAGCTGAATACATTTGTGCCACTTTTGCTTCACGAATTAAATTACGAATCGCAGGTGTACCCACCATAATTTCATGAGCCGCAATTCGCCCACCGCCGGTTTTTTTCAGGAGTGTTTGTGAAATAACCGCTTGTAATGATTCAGAGAGCATCGAACGAATCATGTCTTTTTCAGCCGCTGGAAAAACATCAATAATACGGTCAATAGTTTTTGCAGCAGAGGTTGTATGTAAGGTTCCAAATACTAAATGCCCTGTTTCAGCGGCTGATAAGGCGAGACGAATAGTTTCTAAATCGCGCATTTCTCCAATTAAAATAATATCCGGATCTTCCCGTAAAGCAGAGCGTAATGCAGCACTAAAACTTTGGGTGTCACGATGTACTTCTCGTTGGTTAATCAGTGATTTTTCACTTTGGTAGACAAATTCTATCGGATCTTCAATGGTTAAAATATGCTCATAACGTTGTTGGTTGATATGATCCACCATCGCAGCCAATGTCGTTGATTTACCTGAGCCTGTTGGGCCGGTGACTAAGATTAAACCGCGTGCTTTTTTGGTGACTTCGGCGAAGAAAGGCGGACATTTTAAAAATTCTAAGGACAATATTTCCTCAGGAATGGTTCTAAAAACCGCAGCAGCGCCTCGTTCTTGGTTAAAGGCATTCACCCTGAATCGCGCCACACCTGGCAACTCAAATGAAAAATCAGTTTCTAAAAATTCTTCATAATTTTTACGCTGATTATCATTCATAATATCGTAAATTAGAGCATGGACTTCCTTATGATCTAAAGACTCCATATTTAATTTACGAATATCGCCATCTACCCTAATCATAGGCGGTAAACCTGCAGAAATATGTAAATCTGACGCTTTACTTTTAACAGAAAATTTTAATAAATCACGAACATCCATTTTATCTCACCTTCAAAAATAATAATAAATGACTCAAACACTTTAATTTACCCGATGAGTCGTGTTTAATGTATCTTTTCATATTGTACCACTGGTTTTTAAGATGAACTCTATTGCGACACGCCTTCATAAATTAAATTTTTTTCTACGTACTGAAGAGCAACGTTTTAAGAGAGATTTGCATGCGGTACAGTTATTGGCAGTCAGTAAAACCAAGCCTACGGATGATATTATAAAAGCCTATCAAGTAGGGCAACGTGATTTTGCAGAAAGCTATTTACAAGAGGCGTTATTAAAACAACAGCAACTGGCTCATTATCAAATAATATGGCATTTTATTGGACCGATTCAATCGAATAAAACCCGTCAAATTGCAGAAAATTTTTCATGGGTGCATAGTGTTGATCGCCTAAAAATTGCCCAGCGTTTAAATGATCAGCGTCCTAAGGGTTTATTGCCGTTAAATATTTGTGTACAGGTTAATATTAGCAACGAATCCAGTAAATCTGGATTTTTACTCACTGA
>CAJVYO010000229.1 GCA_913009515.1 uncultured Methylococcaceae bacterium | reverse complement strand
TACATTACGAATTAAATCAAAATAAACCGAGGATTTAAAAGCAGTAAAATCTTGTGATGGCTGTTCTACTTGATGTAATGCGTTAATTAATGCATCAGGTGCTGAATAATTAAAATGAATACCGGCAATCGCTTGCATCGTGCGACCATAACGAAAATCTAGTCCTTTACGATAGATATGCTTCATTTTACCTATATTCGATTGTCCGTATTGTGCAATCGGGATACTTTTATCACCATTAATACCACAGGGCATACTCGATGAGAGTAAATACTCATCATGCTCTAATGTTTGATAGGCGAATTGATGAATTTGGTACATATTATGGAGCGTATCATCAATTTTTTTAAACGGTGGGGTGATAAATTCAAGTAAGGATTCTGAATAATCAGTTGTAATCTGGGGGTGAGCGAGAGCAGAGCCCAGTTTATAAGGGTGGGGTGTTTGAGCAATAAAGCCTTGCTTTGAAAGCCGCAGACTTTCTTTTTCAATACCCTTTAAACCTTGTTTGAGTAAGGTTACTTTATGGTTATCAAGTAAGAACTGTAAACGCTTGCTGTGCAATGGTTTTTTTAATGTATTCAAAATATTCAAATATAAATAAAAATTTTAGGGTGCATTATATAAGCCTCGCCTATATAGAAAATCGGTTTTTTATGTGAGGCGTAGATTTTAGTCTACGTTCCACAGTATTGAATTTAAAAACGACGTATTTCTTAAGTAGGCAAGGTATATAAGTAAAAACTTACATCGCTTGCCCAAAACTATCTTGATAGCGAGCTTTAAATTGGTCTAATGTAAAATGATGATTTTGGGTGCCATGATGTTCAATTTTGATTGCTCCTAATAATGACGCAATACGTCCAGTACTCGCCCAATCGTATTTATTGGTAATGCCATAAAGTAATCCCGCACGGTAGGCATCGCCACAGCCGGTTGGATCTTTCACATCTTTAGCACCCGCCGAAGGAATATCGATACAGTTTCCTTCGGTATAAATTTTAGAGCCGTTGCCGCCTAAAGTAATAATTAAGGCCTCTACTTTTTCAGCCAGTTGTTCGGTATTTAAACCGGTACGTTCTTGCAGTAGTGAAAATTCATAATCATTAAAGGTTGCCCAGGTGGATAATTCAAGTAATTCTAATAATTCTTCACCACTGAACATTGGCATACCTTGACCGGGATCAAAGATAAACGGAATGTCAGCATCAAAAAACTCTTGAGCATGTTGTTGCATACCAAGCTTGCCATCAGGTGAGACAATACCAATGCTAATCTCGGATGTTAAAGGCACAGAATTGAGATGAGACTCATTCATCGCACCAGGATGAAAGGCGGTAATTTGATTATCATCTTGGTCAGTAGTGATATAGGCTTGACCGGTAAATTCGTTGCTAAGGGTTTTGATATATTTATCAGATAAATGACATTGACTTAACCATTGAGCATACGGTTCAAAATCATGGCCTACGGTTGCCATAATCTGCGGTTGTCCACCGAGTAATTTTAAATTATAGGCAATATTTCCCGCACAGCCGCCAAATTCTCGACGAATAACGGGAACTAAAAACGATACATTTAGCATGTGGACTTTTTCAGGCAGAATGTGATTTTTAAATTTATCATGAAACAGCATGATGGTGTCGTAAGCCATTGACCCACAAATTAATGCACTCATTTTTATATCCTAGTGATTTGTTAAATTAAAATTAATAGCCATGTTAGCAGGGCAATAAAGACGGCAAGCATAACCGCGGCTGAACCAATATCTTTTGCACGTCCTGATAATTCATGGTGTTCTGTGCCTATTCTATCAACAATGGCTTCAATGGCTGAATTTAATAATTCAACTAATAAAATACCTAATACACTGGTGATTAATAAAACCCGTTCAATACTATTATCAGTCAGCCATAAGGCAAGGGGTGTGGCGATAATAAAGAGTATGACTTCTTGGCGAAACGCTTCTTCATGTTGCCATGTCGCTTTAAAACCTGCGATTGAAAAAAAACAGGCATTAATGAGTCGCTTGATACCTTTTGCATTTTGATTTGCCATTTTTTTAAAAACCTTGTCAAGATAAAATTTCTATTAATAAAGGCACTGATTGGGTGAAAAAAACTTTTTAAATGCTTGATTTATAAAGCTGTATAAAAAAAATACAATCTAACAAAAAATGAGCGATTACAATGGATTAGTCAGTGCTTTTTGTGCAATTTAATAAAGTTATCCACAGTGGCTGTGGGTAACTTTAAGTAATTGAAACTATTAGTATATTCTTTGAGCTGGTTTGTGTTAAATATCAGCATTTAAGAGTCTAAATTAAGAAATTGCCTCATCGTATGCGGTCGCATCTAAAAGTGCATCTAAATCACTTGCATTTTTAATTTTTAGTTTAAATAACCAAGTTTCAAAAGCGGCTTCATTAACTAATTCAGGCTCATCTTCCAAAGCATCATTAATGGCAACGACTTCGCCTGCAACGGGTGAAAATAAATCCGAAGCGGCTTTAACTGATTCAATAGTTGCACACTGTTGTTCCATATCTAAATGTTTGCCGACATCAGGTAATTGAATGTAGACAATATCCCCTAATTCACTTTGAGCAAAGTCGGTGATACCGACACTAATAATATTATCGGCTTCGAGTTTTGCCCACTCATGGGTTACTGCATATTTTAAGTCGTTAGCTGGCTCAGTCATTATTGTTTTTATTCCGTATAGCGCTAAAAATTAACTTTCATTATAGGCAAGTTTGCTATTAAATAAAGGCTTCACCACTGATTTTATATATTTTTATCCAGTGTAGCGTAAAACCCCGTCGTTCAGGGCGGGGATGTAAGCGGTTCAGTTAGTTTAATGTTCTATATTAGGCGTTCTCTGTTGTTTGATATATTTGCGAATAATATCAATGGGCAATGCCCCATAATTTTTTCTGAATAGAGGGGTAGCCTTTTTTCTTAATC
>CAJVYO010000228.1 GCA_913009515.1 uncultured Methylococcaceae bacterium | reverse complement strand
GAGGAAGATGACGAAGATTTATATGAAGGTTTAGAGTAGAGCATTTGCACCTTTTCCCCTTCCCCTCATCGAAACCTTCTCCCGAGGGAGAAGGCTTTAAAATGTTATTATTTTAATTTCCAGTGTAGCGTTTCACCGGCTTTAAGCGGGGTTAACTGCTGATTTTCAGCGATTAAATAAGCGTCGGGTACCTGCCAATCACGTTTTTCTAGGATAATAGTGCGTGTATTGCGGGGAAGTTGATAAAAATCAGCACCATGAAAGCTGGCAAAGCCTTCTAATTTATCTAAAGCATCTGCATTATCAAAGGCTTCGGCATAAAGTTCAATAGCCCCATAAGCGGAATAACAGCCTGCACAGCCGCAGCTATTTTCCTTTAAATGACTTAAATGCGGTGCACTATCTGTCCCTAAGAAAAATTTAGGATTACCACTGGTTGCTGCGGTAATTAAAGCTTGTCGATGGCTTTCACGTTTTAAAATAGGTAAGCAATAATAATGCGGTTTAATACCACCGACTAGGATAGCATTACGGTTGTACAGTAAATGCTGTGGGGTGATGGTTGCCGCAAGCGTATTAGGTGCTTGTAATATATATTCAACGGCTTCTTGGGTAGTAATATGCTCGAGTACGATACGCAGTGCAGGAAAGTTTTGTTGAATCAGCACTAATTTTTGTTCAATAAACAGGCGTTCCCGATCAAAAATATCAACTGTTTCATCGGTGATTTCACCATGAATTAATAACGGGATATTTTCAGTTTGCATAGCCTCAAAGATGGGAAATAATGCGGTTAAATCAGTAACACCTTGAGCTGAGTTGGTGGTTGCTCCTGCAGGATAGAGTTTAAAGGCTTTGACGCTGTTTGAGGCGGCTGCTTTTTTTACGTCTTCGACAGTTGTATTGTTAGTCAGGTATAACACCATTAAGGCTTGAAACTCAGAATCAGGCTCGACGGCGTTCATTATTTCTTGTTGATAATGCTCTGCTTGTTCTACATTAGTCACGGGGGGCTGTAGATTGGGCATAATAATCGCTCGTCCAAATTGTCGGGCAGTATGATTAATAACTGTTTTGAGCATATCACCTGTACGCACATGTAAATGCCAATCGTCAGGTTGAATAATGGTTAGGGTTTGCATAATAGGTGCCTTATTATTAAAATGATGGGTTAATTTTGATAAGCTTATGAAAAAAAAGCAAACCTAATTGTATGTATTTTCTTTTCTGTAAGGAGTAATAAACTAAATGCCAATTTATGAATACCAATGTGAAGCCTGTGGTCATGAACATGAAGCGTTGCAAAAAATAAGTGCCGATCCGTTGGTAGATTGTCCAGCTTGTAGTGCATCAGAGTTGAAGAAAAAAATATCGGCAGCAGGGTTTAGATTAAAAGGAAATGGTTGGTATGAAACGGATTTTAAAAGCGGAAAAAAGAAAAATGTAGTCGGTGAGTCATCGTCTAAAACAGCTAAAAGTTCTGATTAATTAATCAGATATTAATTAATATTGATTGTTATATCAAATAATCAATTCACCTTCATTTAAGAGATAAAGAGTTATGCGTACCCATAAGTGCGGAGAGTTAAATAAAAGTCATGTTGGCGCGGATGTTGAGTTATGTGGTTGGGTGCATCGTCGCCGTGACCATGGGGGTGTGATTTTTATTGATTTAAGAGATCGTGCTGGCTTAGTGCAAGTGGTTTTTAATCCTGAAGTAGCCGATATGTTTGCGATTGCTGAAGGGGTGCGTAGTGAGTATGTGTTACGTGTTGAAGGTGTAGTAAGAGATCGTTTAGAAGGTACTGTTAATTCGAATATGGCGACAGGTGAAGTTGAAATTGTTGTCAGTCAAGTTGAAGTCCTCAATGAATCTGAAACACCGCCATTTCCTATTGAAAGTGACATTGATGTCAACGAAGAAATGCGTTTACGTTATCGTTATATTGATTTGCGTAAAAAAGAAATGTTACACAAAATGACGGTACGTCGTGATGTAACCCGTAGCGTGCGGAATTTCTTAGATGCCGAAGACTTTTTTGAAATGGAAACGCCTATTTTAACCAAGGCAACGCCAGAAGGGGCAAGAGATTATATTGTGCCGAGTCGGACACATGCCAATTCATTTTTTGCTTTACCGCAGTCGCCACAGTTGTATAAACAGCTGTTAATGATTGCAGGCATGGATAAATATTATCAAATTGTCCGTTGTTTTCGTGATGAAGATTTACGTGCAGATAGACAGCCTGAATTTACGCAATTAGATATTGAAACCTCTTTTATGGAAGAAGAGGAAATTATGCAAACTATGGAAAATATGTTGCGTAATACCTTTAAAGAAGTGATCGATGTTGATTTAGGCGATAACTTTCCAAAAATGACCTATGCGGAAGCGATGTCACGTTTTGGCTCGGATAAACCTGATATGCGTATCCCATTAGAATTAGTGGATATTGCTGATGAAATGAAGGCTGTGGATTTTAAAGTCTTTTCAGGACCTGCCAATGACCCTAAAGGGCGTGTTGCTGCATTACGTATTCCAAATGGTTCAAGCTTAAGCCGTAAAGATATTGATATTTATACTAAATATGTGAGTATTTATGGTGCGCGTGGATTAGCTTATATTAAAGTTAATGACCGTGATGGTGGCATTGAAGGTTTACAATCGCCGATTGTTAAATTCGCCCCTGCGGAAGTTTGGGAAGCTGTCTTACAGAAAACCGGTGCTCAAACGGGTGATTTAGTGTTCTTTGGCGCGGATAAGCTAAATATTGTTAATGAAGCTCTAGGTGCATTAAGAGTTAAAATTGGTTTAGATTTAGGCTTATTAGAAGGTGAATGGAAACCACTTTGGGTCGTTGATTTTCCTATGTTTGAATGGGATGAAAAGGGTAAACGTTGGAATGCGATTCATCATCCGTTTACAGCACCGAGTTGTAGTGAAGAAGAATTAAAAGCAAATCCAGGTACGGCGTTATCAAGAGCCT
>CAJVYO010000227.1 GCA_913009515.1 uncultured Methylococcaceae bacterium | reverse complement strand
AATTATTTTGATTTGTCTTTTTAAAGAGCTTCAAGGCTTAAATCATTCTGCCCTGATGAGTTCGACTATTATAAAGAGTTGAACTTGTTTGTCAAATTTTATTTTAAATAAATTTAAAATAAAATCTAACTGAACCTCTAAAGATTCAACCTTAATTCCTTAAGGAGCTAGCTATTATATCGTTACAAACTATTTTAGCAAGCTTTTATTTTCAACGTCATTTAGAATCAACATTGCCCTTCAACTGATACCTCGTTGAAGAGCTGGCTATTATATATCTTTAGCCTTTAACGTCAAGTATTTATTTTAACTTTTGCAAATTTTCTTTTCCCTACTTGAAATATATGCTCAGCCCCTTTTGAAATCAATAACTTATTATCTGTTATTTTTTCACCATCCATTTTTACCGCACCTTGTTTAATCATTCTATTAGAATCTGATGTCCCCGATGTTAGTCCAGCCTCTTTTAATAATAGAGCAATTGCATAACCTTCGGCGGGTGCTGACAATACAATTTCAGGAATATCATCCGGAATAGCCCCACGCTTAAATTGTGCTTCAAAATCATCTAACGCTTTAACCGCTAATGCTTCAGTATGAAATCGAGCAATAATTTCTTGTGCTAACGCCACCTTATAGTTACGAGGATTCTCTCCTTCCTCACACGCCTGCTGCCATTGAGCAATTTCGGTCATCGGTCTAAAACTTAATAATTCAAAATAACGCCACATCAACTCGTCAGAAATAGACATTATTTTGCCAAACATGTCATTAGGCGCATCAGCGATACCAATATAGTTATTAAGCGATTTAGACATTTTCTGCACGCCATCTAAACCTTCTAAAATAGGCATCGTCATCACTACCTGAGGTTTTTGGCCATAAACTTCCTGCAACTGCCGACCGACTAATAAATTAAACTTTTGATCCGTTCCGCCTAATTCTAAATCTGCTTTCATGGCTACCGAGTCATAACCCTGTATTAACGGATATAAAAATTCATGAATCGCAATTGCCTGCCCGCCTTTATAACGCTTATTAAAATCATCGCGCTCCAACATTCTCGCCACAGTATGTTTTGCTGCTAACTGTATTAAATCAGCAGGTGTCATCGCATCCATCCACTGCGAATTAAATAGTATTTGAGTCTTTTCAGGATCTAATGTTTTAAACACTTGCTCCTGATAACTTTGTGCATTTTCAATAACCTGCTCCTTAGTTAAAGGCTTTCGCGTAATATTTTTACCTGTTGGATCGCCAATCATCCCCGTAAAATCACCAATTAAAAATAAAATTTCATGACCTAAATCTTGAAATTGTTTTAATTTATTAATGAGTACGGTATGCCCCAAATGTAAATCAGGTGCAGTAGGATCGAAACCTGCTTTAATGCGTAAAGGCCGCCCTTCCTTTAATTTTTTGAGTAAATCAGCCTCTAATAAAATTTCATCTGTGCCGCGTTTTAATTGTTCTAAGACATCTTCTTGCAATGGTTTCACCTTATGCTAAATTTTTATAAATAAATGTTATGGTTTTTCTTCGCTATTTTTAAGGAATATAATATAGCCATCAGCAACAAAACACTACAATCATTGAATGCGTGCCAGAAAAAGACAACGACAAGCCAATCATTATCGCCGAACGAGACAAAAGAAAAGCTCACTCTTAAAACCCATCATTACTGGCATTATCTGTATTATTTTAGCCATATTGGGCTATCAATTTTTTTCTAAACCCAATGAATTGTTTAATTCAACCGAAAATCCTTTAACGATTCCCGACATTAATAAACAGCTTAAACCCAGATATGCCCCTGTTGAACATACAAAAATACCTGACAATGAACACTCAACAAAACATAATATAAAAAGCTTCTCGTCAGTCTGGGAAGAATACAAAGTTAAATCAGGTGAGAGTTTATCGCTCATTTTTTCAAAAAATAATTTAAGCAAAAAAGACCTACATAATATTGTGCATACCAATGATATTGGACCAGAATTTGCAAAAATTCGTCCTAATAATCACTTAATTATTGGACGCAATATTACCGGCAACCTTAGCTATTTAATTTATAAAAAAAGTCCGTTTGAAGAAATCAAAGCAACACGCCTCAAAGACAATACTTTCAAAGTTGAACGCATCCTACAAAAAGTAGACCGCCGTATCAGCCAAGCCTCTGGCACTATTCATAGCTCACTCTTTATAGATGCTAAAAAAGCCGGTCTATCCGATAAACTGATTATGAATTTAGCCAATATTTATGCGTGGGATATTGATTTTGCATTAAATTTACGTGATGGCGACCAATTCCATATTATTTATGAAACACTGCATATTGATAATAAAGAAGTGGATACAGGACGCATATTAGCAGTTGATTTTATTAATAATAAAAAATCGATTAAAACTATACGCTACGAAAATAAGCAAGGAAAAATCGGCTATTACTCGCCTAAAGGCAGTAGTATGCGTAAAGCTTTTATCCGTATGCCGATTGATTTTGCTCGTATTAGCTCTAGTTTTAATTTAAAACGTAAACACCCTGTTTTAAACAGAATACGAGCTCATAAAGGCGTTGATTATGCCGCTAAAACAGGCACGCCAATCAAAGTGACAGGCGATGGTAAAATTACCTTTAGAGGCAAACAGCGTGGCTATGGCAATGTGGTTATCGTACAACATGGAAAAGCTTACAGTACCTTATATGCCCATTTATCTAAATTTAAAAGAGGGCAACGACGCGGTAGTCATGTCAATCAATCGGATATTATTGGCTATGTTGGTCAAACCGGCTTGGCCTCTGGTCCGCATTTACATTATGAATTTCGAGTTAACGGTGCTCATCGCAACCCCGTGACCGTTAAATTACCCAATGCACTACCTATGGCAAGCCGCTATAAAAAAGATTTCTTAAGAAAGTCTAAAAAATATGTACAACAATTAAAACAACTTAAAACACGCTACAACAAAACCTTTTGACATCCTCCCCTCCCTAAAGGAAGGGGATTCCTAATATTGCTATTGAGAACTTCCTAATTCATTGACAATTGG
>CAJVYO010000226.1 GCA_913009515.1 uncultured Methylococcaceae bacterium | reverse complement strand
CATTCTTATACCAATGACCAAGTGTTAACCGATGTGTATCATAAAGATTTACGTCGTGCACGCTCTGCTACACAATCAATGATTCCGACTAAAACCGGTGCAGCCGCTGCTGTTGGTTTAGTATTACCTGAATTAGTCGGAAAATTAGACGGTTTTGCGATGCGTGTTCCGACCATTAATGTTTCAGTGGTTGATTTAACCTTTGTTGCTTCTCGTGATACCACTGTTGAAGAAGTCAATTCTTTATTAATTGCCGCTTCTAAAGGTTCACTAAAAGGCATTTTAGCCATTAATGATAAGCCGTTAGTCTCAACAGATTTTAATCATGACCCAGCCTCTTCTACTTATGAAATGGCATTAACGAAAGTCACCAATGGCAACTTAGTTAAAGTCTTATCTTGGTACGATAACGAATGGGGATTTTCAAACCGCATGTTAGATACTTCTGTTGCTTTAATGAACGCAAAATAAACGATGTTCTTCCCTCCCATGCCTTTCTGGTATGGGAGTTCTTTCTGTCTTATTTCAACCTCACTTAGACTATGAACCCGATTAGACGCACCAAGATTCTTGCCACATTAGGCCCTGCTACGGATAAAGAAGGCGTATTAGAAAAACTATTTAACGCGGGTATTGATGTTGTCCGTTTAAATTTTTCACATGGCTCTGCACAAGATCATATTGACCGTGCGGCAACCGTGCGGGCGATGTCAAAAAAGACTGGTCGCCGAGTCGGTATCTTAGCCGATTTACAAGGGCCTAAAATTCGGATTGCTCGTTTTGAACACGACCATGTTTGGTTAAATGATGGGCAATATTTTGCACTGGATATTAATCTTGCAGAAAATGCGGGTGACCATGGTCAAGTCGGCATTACTTATGCCCCTCTAGCCCAAGAAGCTAAAATTGGTAGTCGTTTATTATTAGATGATGGGCGTATTGTTCTAGATGTGGTGAATATTGTTGATAAAACACGTCTGGAATGTACTGTCATTGTTGGCGGGAAATTATCCAATAATAAAGGCATTAATTTACTCGGAGGTGGTTTATCAGCAGCGGCATTAACTGATAAAGACAAACAAGATATTAAAACCATTGCTAAAATTAAAGCGGATTTTGTGGCAATTTCCTTTCCACGCTGTGCTGAAGATATGCATGAAGCGCGACAATTATTAGCCGATGTGAATTGCCATCCGAGTCTAGTTGCGAAAATTGAACGGGCAGAAGCGATGGAGGCGATGGATGAAATTATCTTAGCTTCTGATGTCATTATGGTTGCACGGGGTGATTTAGGCGTTGAAATTGGTGATGCGCATTTGCCGTCTGCTCAGAAAAAGTTGATTCGTCGTGCCAGACAGCTTGATAGAGCCGTCATTACTGCCACACAAATGATGGAATCCATGATTGAAAATTCCATTCCAACACGAGCAGAAGTGTTTGATGTCGCCAATGCCGTTTTTGATGGCACTGATGCTATCATGCTATCTGCTGAAACAGCCGCCGGAAAATACCCCATACAAGCCGTTGAAGCCATGGCTCGTGTCTGTATCGAAATTGATACTCAATCCAGTGTCAGCGTCTCTAAACATCGTATTGATACCCGTTTTGAGCGTACTGATGAAGCCATCGCTATGGCAGCGATGTATATGGCTAATCACAGTAATGATAATATGGCGGGACTCATTGCCTTAACTGAGTCAGGGGCAACGCCGTTATGGATGTCACGCATTAAATCAAGTTTACCTATTTTTGCATTTAGTACCAAAGTAGAAACGCTGGGTAAAGTCACCTTATACCGTGGTGTTATTCCGGTCTATTTTTCACCTGAAACCGATTCTGAACTGAGTGTTAATAAACAAATTATTAATATTTTAATTAAATTGAACTACGCCGTTAAAGGCAATCAATTTATTATTACCCGAGGTGATGCAACCGGCAAACAGGGCAGCACTAACGCACTTAAGGTGGTCACAGTGACTGATACCACCATACTCCCTGAAAAAAAACCGGCGGAAACACCCCCACCAGCTAAAACCCTTAAAAAAACAAGTTAAAGCTGAAAAGGATTAAATTCTCGCTCTTGAGTTATCAACTGTTGTTTAATTTTTCTCTATTAGTTTTCTCTATTAGTATGTATAATTCATTAAAAGATTAATAAAATAAAGGTGTTGAAAACTAGATTTTCATATAAATGTTCCTTGTCTTTATTTCTTTGAAAGCGGTCAGTTCGCCCGCTTAATGTTGTGGACTAACAAGCTCTGGCTTCAAAACACCGAAGTGAAACTAGTTAGGGTGAAGCAATTATTTAACACTATTTTTAATTTAATTAAGAATAGGTAAGTTTAAAGGAACAGTCGTAATCCATGAACAAAGCCAAACGCTTACAAATTTTTGCACGATTAGCGGATATCACGCCCAATCCCGTCACAGAATTGGTCTATCACAGCACCTTTGAATTATTAATTTCCGTGGTGCTATCTGCACAAGCAACTGATAAAAGCGTCAATAAGGCCACCGCATTATTATTTCCTGTCGCCAATACCCCTGAAACAATATTGGCATTAGGTGAAATAAAACTTAAAACCTATATTAAAACCATCGGCTTATATAATGCTAAAGCAGCTAATATCATTAAACTCTGCCGACGATTATTGGCAGAATTTCAAGGCAAAGTCCCTCAAACCCGCCTTGAATTAGAATCACTGGCAGGCGTGGGACGTAAAACAGCCAATGTAGTCTTAAATACCGCCTTTGGCTTACCGGTGATGGCAGTTGATACGCATATTTTTCGCGTCTCTAATCGCACCGGATTAGGTAAAGGTAAAAACGTACTCGAGGTTGAACGGCAACTCGATAAACATATTCCCAAACGCTATAAAGTAGATGCTCATCATTTATTAATTTTACATGGTCGCTATACCTGTATGGCACGCAAACCTAAATGTTCCGCCTGCGTGATTGCTGATTTATGTGATTTTAAAGATAAACTACCTGCTTAGAATTCTACCTAAAATAATATCGATTTGTGGGGCGTAGGCTTCAGCCTACCTAACTTTTAAA
>CAJVYO010000225.1 GCA_913009515.1 uncultured Methylococcaceae bacterium | reverse complement strand
TCAGTCAATTTAGAATTAGACTGGGAACCTGAACAATACCAACAGCAAAAATCAAGCTGTGTCGGGGTTGATTTAGGTATAAAATCATTAGCTGTTTTGTCAGATGGTGTTGTCTTTGAAGGTTTAAAGCCACATAAAGCAGCGTTAAAAAGACTTAGAAAGCTGAATAAAGATTTGTCTCGAAAAGTTAAAGGTAGCCGCAATTGGTTCAAGTGCAAGATTCAGCTTGCTAAGTTACACGCTCGAATCAGCAATATTCGTAAAGATTATTTGCATAAATTAACCCATTATTTAGTTGATAATTTTTCAATCATTTGTATTGAAGATTTGAATGTTAAAGGCATGTCAAAAAATCATTGTTTAGCACGTTCAATTCTTGATGGTGGTTTTGGATTATTTAAAACCATGCTGGAATATAAATGTAAGTTAAAAAATGTCACTTTGATTAAAGCTGATAGGTTTTTCCCAAGTACAAAAGCGTGTTCTAGTTGTGGAAAAATACATGATATGCCATTAAGTAATCGCGTGATGAAGTGTGAATGTGGTTTGAATTTAGACCGTGATATAAATGCGGCTATTAATTTAAAGAATTACGGTTTAAAAGCGGTCGGTTCGCCCGCTTAATGTTGTGGACTAGCAAGCTCTGGTTTCAATCCATCGAAACGAAACTAGCTAGAATGAAGCAATTTTTTAATTCTATTCTTAACTTTAGTTAAGAATAGGTAAGTTTAAAGGAACAGGTGAAACATGCATAATCGTTTATTATTATTTATTCCGTTAATATTATTTTCATTGCTGAGCTTATTTTTATGGAAAGGCTTAAGTCTTGACCCAAAATTATTACCCTCTGCTTTGATAGGTAAGTCCTTTCCCGATTTTAAAGAATCGGCTTTATTGGATGCTAAACGGGAACTAAATCAAGATGATTTAAAAGGTCAGCCGGTGCTAGTCAATGTATGGGCTACTTGGTGTCCATCTTGTCGTCAAGAACATGAACAATTATTACATATTGCCAAAAGCGGCAAAATTGGGATTATTGGTTTAAATTATAAAGATGACCGAGCCGCTGCCACACAATGGTTACAGACCTTGGGTAATCCTTATCAGTTTACTATTTTTGATGAGTCGGGCATGTTAGGCTTAGATTTAGGGGTTTACGGTGCGCCTGAAACTTATTTATTAGATGCCACTGGAAAAATTCGCCATCGGCATATTGGTGTGGTGACAGAAGAATCATGGCAAGAGATGCAAGCGATTATAAAAAGTTGGGAGCAGGTGAGTGATCAGTAAATTTTTTATAGTGCTATGGTTGTCGATAGCCACCAGCTTTGCGGCGATTGACACTTATGAATTTAAAGACGGTGATAAACAACAGCGTTTTCAACAATTAACCGCTGATTTACGTTGTCCGAAATGTCAAAATCAGAATATAGCGGATTCTAATGCGGCGATTGCACAGGATTTGCGGCAAAAAATTTATAATATGCTAGAAAAAGACCAAAGTGATGATCAAATTGTAGATTATATGGTGGCACGTTATGGGGATTTTGTTTTATATGAGCCGCGTTTTGATGCTAAAAATAGTGTGTTATGGCTCGCACCTTTAATATTATTAATACTGGGCTTAGGCTTAGTGGTGTATTTAAGTCGAAAACGCTCTCAAGATACTGATAGTACCGAGTTAATATTAGACCAGCAGCAAGAAAAATCCTTAGCAAAATTGTTAAAACAGGGTAAAAAATAATGAGTAATTTATGGCTAGCTTGTATTGGCTTATTAATCATGGCGATGGGATTTTTAATTTGGCCGCTTTTAAAAAAACGTGATGTTAATATCGGCACTGAAGAAGTGGATGTTAAGCAAAATAATGTGTTAATTTTTCGGGAACGACTTGCCGAATTAGAGCATGAGAAACAGCAAGGGCGTTTAGATGATAAAAGCTATAGCGCTTTAAAAATTGAGTTAGAAAAATCTTTATTACAAGATGTATCCGGACAAACAGTGATACATTATCAACATCAGCCGGCTACGATTTCGCAAGTTGTGATTATCTTTAGTAGTGCTTTATTACTTATATTGGTTAGTGTCGGTATTTATGCACAATTAGGGGCTAGCGATAAACTAGCAACGTATTTAAATTTAAAAGAGCAGGGCTTAACAGCACAACAGCCTCAAATGGCTCAAGGGAAACAAACTAAAAAAGCCCCTGATTTTGAACAAGCGATTGTGATGCTAAAACAACGTATTGCAGACAATCCTGAAGATATTGATAAATATAGCTTGTTAGCCAATAGTTACGCAGCTTTAGGGCGATATACTGAAATGGCAGGGGTGTATATTGATTTAGCCAAACAAGTAGGTGAGAATCATAAGGATTATGCGGCGATAAAAGGTTGGTATGCACAGGCTTTATTTCAATCGGTGGAGGAGACCTTTACCCCAGCCGTTGAAGCGGCGATGGCTGAAGCACTTGCACTGGATAAAGATGAAAGTACGGTGTTAATTTTAAGTGGTCTACAAGCCTATACACAGGATAATTATTCAGTAGCGATTCAATTTTGGCAGCAGGCAAAAGTAAAAGCCTTACCCGAGCAGGTGAATCGTTTTATTAATCCGGCGATTAATGAAGCCAGTAAAAAATTAGGCTTACCCATAGAGAAAGTGGCTATCAGTCAGGCGAAAATTATTATTAATCTTTCGTTAGCGGCTGAATTTAAAGCGTCAGTTAAAGATAATGATGTTATTTTTGTCTTTGCTCGTGGCGTGGGTGGACGTATGCCATTAGCCGCAGAGCGTTTACAGGTAAAGGACTTGCCTAAGCAAATTATACTGGATGACACTAAAGCAGCGATGCCGACTGCGGTTTTATCTTCAGTTGAAAAAGTCGATATTGTGGCGCGGATTTCAAAATCAGGTACGCCTAGAGCACAAAAGGGTGATTTATTTATTGAACAATTGGCGGTTGAGGTTAATAAAGGCCGTGAATTAAATTTAGTGATTAATCAGCGACAACCGTAATAAGTCCATAGTTGCTAATACTTGAGTTAGCGATTTTAGATTCACCTTGCTACAATTCTTATAAACAATAA
>CAJVYO010000224.1 GCA_913009515.1 uncultured Methylococcaceae bacterium | reverse complement strand
GTAAAGACAGTGCGGAAGCAGAAAAATTTGCGGAAATTTCAGGTACTGCTTTAAGTAAGGAAGCTAATTTACTTGATTTATTACGTCGTCCTGAAATAGATATTAAAGCCTTGCAGCCTTTTTTTGATGACGACGCAGCCAGTGATATGGTGTTACAGCAAGTTGAAATTCAAGCCAAATATGCGGGCTATATTGAGCGTCAACAGCAGGATATTGAGAAAGCGAAACGTTACGATAATTTATTAATTCCGGCTAATTTTGATTTTAATGCGATTAAGGGCTTATCAAATGAAGTGCGAGAAAAATTAATACAGCAACAACCTGAAACACTCGGCTTAGCATCACGCATTCCCGGTATGACACCAGCGGCTATTTCAATTTTACTGATTTATATAAAAAAACAACATGGATAACAGCAAAACGATTTTAAAGGCAGGCATTAAGGGTTTAGATATTGAAGCCTCCGATGCTCAAATTGAGTCATTGATTAAATTTGTCGATTTATTGCAAAAATGGAATAAGACTTATAATTTAACCGCGATTCGCAGTCGTGAGGATATGTTGCGTTTACATATTTTAGATAGTCTCGCGATTTTGCCGTTAATGACTGGCAAGAAAATTATTGATGTTGGTACTGGGGCAGGCTTACCGGGTATTCCCTTGGCGTTATTTATGCCCGAAGTTCAATTTACGTTATTAGATAGTAACGCGAAAAAAACCCGTTTTGTGCAACAAGCGGTTTTAGAATTGAAATTAGACAATGTTGAAGTGATTCATAGTCGTGTCGAAAAATTAGACAGAGCGGCAGAGTATGATGTGGTGATGAGTCGTGCGTTTGCGAGTTTAAGCGATATGATGGCATTAGCCAGTCCTTTACTCAATAAAGACGGCATTTTTATGGCAATGAAAGGCCAGTTTCCAGAAGAAGAATTGAAAGGCTTGGCATGTGCTTATACAATGCATGACATTAAAGTACCTGATATTGGCGCGGAGCGGTGCTTATTAAAAATTTCAGTACAACATTAATCATTAATCTTATAAGATTATGACCATCACGATGAATAATAAAAATAACTCATGACACCTGAAAAATTTAAACAGTATGCGGATGCAGGGTATAACCATATTCCGATTGCACAGGAAGTGCTGGCAGATTTAGACACGCCCTTAAGTGCTTATTTGAAATTAGCCGATGGGGCTTATTCGTATTTGTTTGAATCGGTACATGGGGGCGAGCAGTGGGGGCGTTATTCCATTATTGGTTTGCCTTGCCAAACGATTATAAAGATTTTTGGTAATACCATTAACATTGAACAATCAGGTGAGTTACAAGAATCCTTTGAGCATGAGCAACCTTTAGTCTGGATAGAAAGCTATAAAGACCGTTTTAAAGTACCGGAGATTGAAAACTTACCGCGTTTTAATGGTGGTTTAGTGGGCTATTTTGGCTATGAAACCATTGGTTATGTTGAACCACGTTTAAAAAAATCAGCAAAACCCGATGTGATTGGTAGTCCTGATATTTTATTAATGGTGTCAGAGGAAATGCTGGTGTTTGATAATCTATCAGGAAAAATGTTATTACTCACGCATGCCAACCCTGAAGACACAGATGCTTATGAGCAAGCTATCACGCGTTTAAATAAGCTAGCGGAGCAATTACGCGACAGTAAAATTAAGCATACTCAAAAAACGCCTAAACAGGTTCACGAAACTGATTTCATCTCAGATTTTACCGAAGAAGGTTTTAAAAATGCGGTGCTGAAGGCAAAAGACTATATCGTGGAAGGTGATATTATGCAGGTGGTATTATCACAGCGTTTATCAATTCCTTTTCAAGCAGAGCCTTTGGATTTATATCGGTCGTTGCGTTGTTTAAATCCATCGCCGTATATGTAATATTTAAATTTAGGGGATTTTCATGTGGTCGGCTCATCGCCTGAGATTTTAGTACGTTTAGAAGACGATGAAGTCACAGTACGTCCGATTGCGGGTACACGTCCACGTGGAAAAACGGCTGAAGAAGATAATGCCTTAGAAAAAGATTTATTGAATGACCCCAAGGAATTAGCCGAGCATTTAATGCTCATTGATTTAGGGCGTAATGATGCGGGCAGAGTGGCAAAAATTGGTACGGTTAAATTAACCGATAAAATGATTATTGAGCGTTATTCGCATGTGATGCACATTGTGTCTAATGTAACGGGGGAGTTACAAACGGGTAATAATGCATTCGACGTATTAGCCGCGACTTTTCCAGCAGGCACAGTGAGTGGTGCACCTAAAATACGGGCAATGGAAATTATTGATGAATTAGAGCCGGTTAAACGCGGTGTTTATTCGGGGGCGGTCGGTTATATTTCATGGTCAGGTAATTTAGATACCGCAATTGCAATTCGTACCGCGGTGATTAAAGATAAAACCTTATATATACAAGCAGGTGCGGGGATTGTTCACGATTCGGTACCCCAAAATGAGTGGGATGAAACCATGAATAAAGGACGGGCAATTTTTCGAGCAGTTGCCATGGCAGAAGCAGGCTTAA
This sequence comes from uncultured Methylococcaceae bacterium, assembly GCA_913009515.1. Classification (GTDB taxonomy): domain Bacteria; phylum Pseudomonadota; class Gammaproteobacteria; order Methylococcales; family Methylomonadaceae; genus Methyloprofundus. The sequence goes on along the minus strand of CAJVYO010000224.1, from coordinate 552 downwards.
ACGGTGACTATTCATGAGTCAATGTAAAGTGGTGATGATTGATAATTACGATTCGTTTACTTATAACTTAGTACAGTATTTTGGTGAGTTAGGGGCTGATGTAACCGTTGTGCGTAACGATGAAGTGACGATTGATGATATTGAAGCATTAGCGCCTGATAAATTAGTCATTTCACCGGGTCCCTGTACGCCAAAAGAAGCAGGGATTTCTGTTGCGGCAATTTTACATTTTGCAGGAAAGCTGCCGATTTTAGGCGTGTGTTTAGGGCATCAAAGTATTGCCAATGCCTTTGGTGGTGAGATTATCCATGCCAAACAGATTATGCACGGTAAGGTGTCGCCCGTTTATCATCATAATACAGGGGTATTTACAGGGCTGAATAATCCGTTTATTGCCACCCGTTATCATTCCTTGGTCATTGACCCACAGAGTTTACCTGAATGTTTAGACATTACGGCATGGACAGAAGATGAAAACGGTGAGATAGATGCCATTATGGGTATACGCCATAAAGAACTTGAGATAGAAGGGGTGCAGTTTCATCCTGAATC
>CAJVYO010000223.1 GCA_913009515.1 uncultured Methylococcaceae bacterium | reverse complement strand
TAATTAAACATCAGTTGCCGCATTATAAAGAAGATCAGTTGATTGCTATTTGTGATGTAGGGGCGTCGATGACGACTTTAATGATTTTAGATAGTGGGCATCATATTTATGATACGGAACAAAGTTTTGGCGGCAAGCAATTAACCGAAGCGATTCAGCATCATTATCAAATGAATTTTGATGAAGCAGGTTATGCTAAACGGCATGGTGGATTATTAGATGGCTATTCAAAAGAAATTTTAGTACCGTTTAGTAATGGCTTAGTGAGAGAATTAGAGCGTTTAATAGACCGTTATTATAGTTCAGCGGATGTCAAAAAAATTGATGGCACAGGTGATATTCAAAAAATTGATGGTATTGTATTAGCCGGTGGGTGCTCTTCTATTGATGGTATTGCAGACCTAGTGAGTGCGGCATTTAAGTTACCAACCATTGTGGCTAACCCTTTTACCGATATGAAAATGTCACGACATATTGAGGAAGGCTTACATAATGATGCACCTGCATTAGTAATAGCATGTGGCTTAGCATTAAGGAAGTTTGACTGATGACACAAATTAATTTAATGCCATGGCGTCAAGCACGCGATGAGCAACACCAGCAGGAATTTTTAATAGGCATAGGCGTCGCTGCGTTGATAGCGGCAGGAAGTATGTTTGGGTATCAAACCTATTTAGATAATCAAATAGCAGAGCAAAAAGATCAATTAAAACTAGTTAATGCAAAGGAAGCAGAATTACAGGTTATTATTAAAAAGATTAAATATATTGAGGAAAAAGAGGCTTTAATTACACAAAAAATTGATGTGATTTATGAGTTGCAAACCTTACGCCCTGAAATGGTACATTTTTTTTATGAAATTGCTAAAGCCACCCCTAATGGCGTTGTCTTAAACTCATTTAAACAACAAAATAAAGAAGTGACCTTAAGTGGTAAAACAGAATCGAATACCCGTGTTTCTGATTTGATGAAAAATGTTGAGGCATCAGAATGGTTAATTGATCCTAAATTGAACTTTATTAAAGGGCAGAGAAATAAGGAAAGTTCTTGGAGTGACTTTACATTACGTACGAAACAAAAGGTAAGTAATGCGAATAAAGATGAGGAAGAATAATGAATCTTTCAGAAATTGATTGGGATTTAAATTCGGCAGGACGCTGGCCGTTACCCATTAAAATGTCAGCTGGCATTTTAGTGATGCTATTAATCATGGGGGGTTGGCATTATCAATTTACCTACGATAAGGAAATAGAATTAGATAAGTCTACACAGGAAGTGAGTGATGCATTATTAAAATATAAAATATCATGGGGAAAAGTGGTTAATTTAAATTTGTATCAAGAAAATTACAAAAAAATTGAAGCTGCTTTAAAAGTGATGATGAATTTAATTCCTACGCAAGCTGAAGTGCCTAGTTTATTAGTTGACATATCTAAAGCAGGGCTTGCAAATGGCCTAGAATTTGAATTATTTAAACCGATTAATGAGATAAAAAGAGATAATATTATTGAATTGCCAAATAGTATTACTGTCGTTGGTGAATATCATCAATTAGGTGATTTTTTGAGTGATTTGGCGATTTTGCCTAGAATTGTAAACATTAAAGATATCAGTCTGGTTGTTAAAAAAGCTGCTCGAAAGGCAGATAAGAAAAAATTGCGTAAGACAAATAAAATGACCTTGGTTATGAAGGCAACTTTAATCACCTATCAAGAGTTACTTTCTGAAGATGATGCGAAAGAGGATATTTTTGATAACTCCAAAATGGTGTGTTTACAAAAAGAAGGTTTGACGATAAAAGGTTGTAAAGGACCTAGTACGGTTGTGATTCCTTACCCTGATTTAATCGCCAAGCTAAAAGAGAATCGTAGTTATACTATTAAAAAAAACCTACCCATTGTAAAAGATATGAAAGATGTAGAACCTTTTACTTACGTATCAATAGGGCTTAGAGATCCTTTTATTGAAATCAGTCAGAATACCCGTAATAATAAAAATGCTGCGGCAGCAACTGGTGGGATTAAGCCTGATTTTAATAGAAAGCAAGAGCCGCTAGAAGCCTATGCTTTAGATACATTAAGAATGGTAGGGACTGTAGATTTAAAAGGTGTTTTGTGGGCACTTATTAGAAATAATGAGGGTGCGGTTTTTAGAGCTAAACATAATACTTATATGGGTAAAAATCATGGACATATTATTTCTATTACTGATAAAAAAATAGAATTAGATGAAATTATTGAAGAATCAGAAGGCGTTTGGGTTGCTAATAAGGCAGCTATTGGGCTATCTGAATCAAAACAATAATATAATATTTTTTAAAGCATAATAAAGAGTTGGGATAAATGGATATGAAATATGTACCGGTAAGGAATTTTTTTCCAAAAATTATAGTTGCAATCATGCTTATGGCATACATTACAATTATAAAAGCGGATATTGTGTCTTTAACGTCTGTTGATTTTAAAGAATTAGCTAATAATCAACAGCAACTTATTTTGTCAATGACAGATAATGTACGACAGCCGAAAGCTTTTCATACTGATAGTCCTGCTCGTATTATTTTAGATTTTGATTCAGTGACGAGCAGTTTAGCAATGAAAAAAAACGTCTTACATAAAGGCGAAATTAATAGTTTTTTTGCGATAGAAGCCGCTGGAAAAATGCGTTTTGTGATTAATTTAAAAAAATTATTAGCGTATGAGGTGACGGTAAAAGATAATTTGGTTTTTATTACCTTGCGTTCGGCGAATGTCATTAAGACGAATAACGCACTACATATCAGTGATAAAAGTTTAAACTCTTTTTCGAAAACAATTCCTCAGCAAAGTATCAATAAAATTGATTTTCGCCGTGGTAAAAAAGGGGAAGGACGGTTATTAGTGTCATTATCTGAGCCTAATATTGTGGTGACCACTGTTGAAAAGTCAGGAAAGATAGAACTTACATTTATCAATACACAGTTACCTGAAAAATATGCTAAAAAAATAGATGTGATTGATTTTGCAACCCCTGTTTCAATGTTGGATGCTAAAATTCAAGGTAAAAATAGTAAAATATGGGTGATGCCTTTAGATGGCGATTATACATATTCTGCTTTTCAAGCTG
>CAJVYO010000222.1 GCA_913009515.1 uncultured Methylococcaceae bacterium | reverse complement strand
CTTGAAGCAGTACAAGCAGCAGGTTATGGTTGGTTTCAAAGTTTCATGGGATTTATTCCAGGTTCAATCGGCGAAACATCAACACTTGCTATCTTAATCGGTGCGGCATTCTTGCTTTATACTAAAATTGCCTCTTACCGTATTATGGGTGGTGTTTTAGGTGGCATGATTTTAACATCGTTAATGTTTAATATGATTGGTAGTGATACCAACCCTATGTTTGCTATGCCTTTTTATTGGCATTTAACCTTAGGTGGTTTTGCATTCGGTATGGTTTATATGGCGACTGACCCTGTTGGTGCCTGTATGACTAATAAAGGTCGCTGGATATTCGGTGCTTTAATCGGTGTGATGGTGGTCTTAGTACGTGTTGTGAATCCTGCTTTCCCTGAAGGCATGATGTTATCAATCTTATTTGCCAATATGTTTGCCCCTGTTATTGATTATTTTGTCGTTCAAGCAAATATTAAAAGAAGGATGAAACGTAATGTCTAACGAGAAGAAGCAGTGTAAAACGATGTCTGCACTGTGTGAAAAATTGGATAAGTGTGAACACTACCAAAAATTCGCCAAGTACAGAGATCATATTTTATCATTAGGTAATGATAGCTTAGAAAAAACCATCGCGATTGCGTTATCACTTTGTTTTGTTTGTGCAATTTTAGTTTCAATGGCAGCGGTTGCTTTACGTCCGTTACAAGTTGAAAATAAAGCCATGGACATGAAGAAGAATATTCTTGATGTGGCGGGTTTATTGCAAGATGGCACGGATATTCATGAAGCCTTTGCTGAAAAAATTGAAGCTAAATTAGTGGATATTGCAACAGGTGATTATGTTGAAGGTAATGTAGAGACTTACGATCAACGTAAAGCAGCTAAAGATGTCGCTCAAAATGTTGTTTTAACCAAAGAGCAAGATATAGCGAGTATTAAACGACGTGCAAAAATTGCTAAAGTGTATTTAGTAAAAAATGGCAATGACGTTAAATCAATTATCTTACCTGTTCATGGTTATGGTTTATGGTCAACAATGTATGGCTTCTTAGCACTCGATGCTGATGGTCAAACAGTGCAAAGCATTAACTTTTATGATCAAGGTGAAACACCGGGATTAGGTGCTGAAGTAGTCAATCCTAACTGGCGTGCATTATGGAAAAATAAAAAAGTCTATGATGAGTCAGGTAAGGTGTCTTTAGGTTTAGTTAAAGGCTTAGTTGATACTAATAAAGCAGGATCTGAGTATCAAGTTGATGGCTTGGCTGGGGCAACACTTACGAGTGTTGGTGTTACCAATCTTGTTAAATACTGGATGAGCCAAGAAGGTTTTGCGGCTTATTTAGATAAAGTAAGAACAAAAGGTTAGGGGTTACTTATGAGTGATACAAAAAAAGTACTGACCGACCCGTTGGTCAATAATAACCCGATTACTTTACAAGTATTGGGTATCTGTTCTGCCTTAGCGGTGACATCGCAGATGTCAACATCGTTAATTATGGCAGTCGCATTAACCGCGGTAACAGCGTGTTCAAGTGCGGCAATTAGTTCAATTCGTAATCATATTCCAAGTAGTATTCGTATCATTGTGCAAATGACGATTATTGCTTCATTAGTGATTATCGTTGATCAAGTCTTGAAAGCCTTTGTTTATGATATTAGTAAGCAATTATCAGTTTTCGTAGGTTTGATTATTACTAACTGTATTGTAATGGGTCGTGCTGAAGCCTATGCCATGAAAAATCCGCCGATGGCGAGTTTTATGGATGGTATTGGTAATGGTTTAGGTTATAGTTTAATTTTAGTTATTGTTGCATTTTTTCGTGAACTATTCGGTTCAGGTACATTATTGGGGATAGAAATTTTCCCATTAATTAAAAATGGCGGTTGGTATGAGCCTAACGGCATGATGTTATTACCACCGAGTGCATTTTTTATTATTGGTGTGATTATTTGGGTTTTCCGTCAATGGAAACCAGACCAAAATGAAGCAGCTGATTTTAAAATTATGGATATTTCTCATGGTGAAGGAGGACATCACTAATGAACGACTATTTAAGTTTATTTATTAAAGCAGTTTTCGTTGAGAATTTAGCCTTAGCGTTCTTTTTAGGAATGTGTACCTTCCTTGCGGTGTCGAAAAAAATCTCGACAGCTATAGGGCTTGGGGTTGCTGTTATGGTCGTGCAGGTAATTACTGTGCCGGTCAATAACATCATTTACCATACACTATTAAAAGAAGATGCCTTAGCGTGGTTAGGCATTACCGGCGTTGATTTGAGCTTTTTAGCTTTATTAAGCTGTATCGGTATGATTGCTGCATTAGTGCAAATTTTGGAAATGATTTTAGATAAATTTTTTCCAGCGTTATTTCATGCTTTAGGGGTATTTTTACCGTTAATCACTGTAAACTGTGCGATTTTAGGTGGTAGTTTGTTCATGATTGAACGTGACTACGATTTTACGCAATCAGTTGTCTATGGTGTGGGTAGTGGTTTTGGTTGGGCGTTAGCGATTACAGTAATGGCAGGCGTTCGTGAGAAACTAAAATACAGTGATATTCCAAAAGGCCTTGAAGGTCTTGGAATTACATTTATTAGTGCGGGTCTGATGTCACTTGGCTTCATGGCGTTCTCTGGAATCCAACTTTAGGAAGGTATCGTAATGCTAGAAATTGCATTAGGAATTATTATTTTCACGATGATCGTGATTGTGCTGGTATTTGTTATTATCGGTGCAAAGAGTAAATTGGTTGCCTCTGGAGATGTTGAAATTCTTATCAATGGTGAGAAGAAGATTCATGTTCCAGTCGGTGGTAAATTATTAACAGCCCTTGCAGACAGTGATTTATTTGTACCGTCAGCCTGTGGTGGTGGTGGTACGTGTGCACAGTGTAAAGTGAAAATTCATTCAGGTGGTGGTGAAATTCTACCCACTGAATTAGGTCATATTACAAAACGTGAAGCGGCTGAAGGTGAGCGTTTAGCGTGTCAGGTTGCGATTAAACACGACATGAACATTGAAGTCGAAGACAGTGTTTTCGGTGTTAAAAAATGGGAATGTACGGTTAAGTCTAATAATAACGTAGCTACTTTTATTAAAGAGCTTGTTTTAGAGTTACCTAATGGCGAACGTAT
>CAJVYO010000221.1 GCA_913009515.1 uncultured Methylococcaceae bacterium | reverse complement strand
ATTAATGTTGATGACCGTGCCGCTCATATTTGTCCGACAGGGGCGATTTTAATTAAACGCACCGGTTATAGTGTGCCGATTGGTGAGCGTGTTTATGATAGTAAAAAAATAGATGCAGTGAGTTTGAAAAAGGAGCAAAGCTAATATGGCGGATAAAATCAGAGTAGCAACAACCTCGTTAGGCGGGTGTTTTGGCTGTCATATGTCATTTTTAGATATTGATGAACGTATTTTAGAACTTGCTGAAGTCGCTGAATTTGACCGCTCACCATTGACTGATATTGAGCATTGTACCAATAGCGATATTGGTTTAATTGAAGGCGGGGTGTGTAATTCCGAAAATGTACATGTATTACGCGAATTTCGTAAAAATTGTAAAATTTTAGTGGCGGTGGGGGCGTGTTCAATTAATGGTGGCTTGCCTGCAATGCGTAATCATTTTGCATTGGAAGATTGTTTAAAAGAATCGTATTTAGATGGGATTGGTGTCGAAAATGCTCAGATTCCAAACGACCCTGAATTACCGTTATTATTAGATAAAGTTCACCCTATCCATGAAATCGTAAAAGTAGATTATTATTTACCCGGTTGTCCGCCATCTGCGGATGTATTTTGGAAGTTCTTAACCGATTTAATTGCAGGGCAAGAGCCTAGTTTGCCTTACGATTTAATTCATTATGATTAATAATGAAAAATGTTAATTGATGAAATATGGCTTAACATCGGAAACGATGACAGTAATTACAGATGCTATATCTGACATAAGCACGATTGAAACTGTACTGTTATATGGGGCACGGGCTAAGGGAAATTATCGAAATGGCTCGGATATAGATATAACGTTGTTAGGTCAGGCGTTAACATTGGATAACAGTGTGTATCCTTTAATGGATAAGCTTGATGATTCGTATTTGCCGTATACGTTTGATATTTCTATTTTTGAACAGATTGATAATAAAGATTTGATTGAAAATATTAAAAGGCTAGGGGAAATTTTTTATATGAAAAGTAAGATGCCCTGTGATATCTCGGAGAATTAATTGAAGCAAGCTGCAACAATAAAACTTTTTTTAGTTCACGGTAATCCGAATGGCTTAAGAACAGCAGAGTTATCTAATTGGTCAGGAAAAGCAATTTCTGCTCCAAGAACTGAGGTTATAGATTTACTGAAAAGAGAAGAGCTTACAAATACTGGTTTTTACTTATTAACAGGCGTATCTGCAGAAAGTGGAGAGAAAGCCATTTATATTGGTGAAGCTGAAAATGTTTCAAATAGGCTTAAAAATCATGCCAGTAAAGATTTTTGGAATGCTGTTACTGTTTTTGTCTCAAAAGATGATAATTTAACAAAAGCACATATTCGCTATCTTGAAGGAAAATTAATATTACTTGCTAATGATGTTGGCTCATCAGTAGTAATGAATTCAGCGAGTAGTGGTTCTAAATTACCAGAATCTGATGCGGCTGAAATGGATGTTTTTTTGGAAAAATGCCTTCAATTATTACCCGTTCTTGGAGTATCTGATTTTAATCAAGTATTAGAGAGCCAAGTTTCAGCAGACAACCTTTTGTATTGCAAAATTAAAGGTTTAATTGCAACAGGAAAAAGAAGTGCAAATGGTTTTGTGGTGTTTTCAGGTTCTCAAGCTGTTTTAGAAGATAGGAAGTCTTCTAAAACTATTAAAACAAAGAGGGAGGAACTTATGGCTAAAGGTTTACTTGAAGTCAAAGGTAGCTGCTTAGTTTTTAATAAAGATATTGAATTTGGATCGCCTAGTACCGCAGGTAGTATAGTTCGGGGCGGGAATACTAATGGACTTATTAGCTGGAAAGATTCAAATGGTATTTCGTTAAAAGACATTGAACAAAATAAAACATAATGAAAAAACTTAGAGTGCATTAAAAATGGATAGTGTAGGTTGAGGTACAGTTTTGGTACGCAGGTCTTTAGCATTCATGAAAGGCAGGCTAAAGACCTGCGTACCTACTATTTTTAAGTTGGTGACTGACGTTTTTATTAAAAAATAAATAAGTTTAAAAGGAACAATAATGTACGAAAATTTAGAAACCGTAGAAAATCCTGATAATTTAAAACGGGTGGTAATTGACCCTGTTTCTCGTGTAGAAGGGCATGGCAAGGTGACACTATTATTAGATGAAAATAATAAGGTGAAGCAAGCTCGTTTGCATATTGTTGAATTTAGGGGCTTTGAAAAATTTATTCAAGGGCGACCGTATTGGGAATTACCCGTTTTAGTGCAGCGTTTATGCGGTATTTGTCCGGTGAGTCATCACTTAGCCGCCGCGAAAGCGATTGACCAATTAGTGGGCGTTGATCCCGAAAATTTACCGGTTGCGGCGGATAAGTTAAGGCGTTTATTACATTTTGGGCAAGTGATGCAGTCGCATGCGTTACACTTTTTTCACCTTTCAAGTCCTGATTTATTATTTGGTTTTGAAAGTGATATTAGTAAGCGGCATATTTTGGCGGTATTAGCTGAATATCCGGATATTGGTTTACAGGGTGTGAAGCTGCGTAAATTTGGTCAAGAAGTGATTCGCATGGTATCGGGTAAGCGGATTCACGGTACCGGTGCGATTGCAGGCGGTATGAATAAAGCCTTAACCAAAGCGGAACGCGATTATTTAAAAGCCGATGTGGAACAAATGATTACGTGGGCAAATGATGCGGTGGCATTGATTAAAAAAGTACATTGTTCAAATCTGCCGTATTATGATGATTTTGGCACCATTGCGACTAACTATTTAAGTTTAAATAAACCGAATGGAGCATTTGAGCTTTATCACGGTGGGATTCGCGTTAAAGATCCCGAGGGTAAAACCTTGATAGAGGGTTTTGATTACTGTGATTACAACAAAATTATTCACGAAGAAGTGCGTCCGTGGACCTATATGAAATTTCCATATTTGACCGATATTGGCAAAGAGGATGGTTGGTATCGTGTGGGCCCTTTGGCGCGGATTAATAATTGTGATTTTATTGATACCCCACTAGCGGAAAAAGCACGCGTGGAATTTAAACAGCATGGCGGCGGTCATGCAATGGTGCATAGTACCTTGGCATTTCATTGGACGCGTTTAATTGAAGTGTTACATTGTGCAGAAAGTATTCAAC
>CAJVYO010000220.1 GCA_913009515.1 uncultured Methylococcaceae bacterium | reverse complement strand
TCTGTGGAATAGGCCCAGCAATCCCTTTTAGCATCGGGATACCGCCTGCCGCTTCAGCAGGAAAGAATTTAAAATGATCTAAACCGTATTCCATACCTAGCATTAATTCAGACACCGATGAAATACCGGGAATTAATGCAATTTCACTGTTATTTGCTGCTTCCAATAATTTCGGTGTTAAGCCTGGGCTAATGGCAAAAACGGCTCCGGCATCAGCTACTGCTTTCAATTGCTCAGGTGTGGTAATCGTTCCCGCCCCTACAATCGCTCCTTCAACTTCTGCACTAATCGCACGAATAGAATCCATTGCAGCTTCTGTACGCAAAGTAATTTCCAAAACACTCACGCCGCCAGCCATTAATGCACGTGCTAAAGGCACTGCATCATTAGCATCTTGAATCACCATTACTGGCATTACAGGTGATGCATTTAAAACTTCCGAAGGTTGAACTTTCCAATTATTAATTGTCATAATTTTTTATTGTTGTTAATAGTTAAAAATATAAGCCGCTTATTTTTTCATCGCACAAAAAAGATTTTCTTCATCAAATAAGTTTGATGCACCGGTCTCTGCGGTTGAAACACCTAGGCGGAAAGCCCCAAACATTTCACGACCCATGCCCCAATGATGATCTTTTGCACTATTAGGTAACGGTTTACGTGCTGCAAATTCAGCTTCATCAACTAAAGCATCGACTTCACCTGTTTGCGTATTTAAACGAATCATATCCCCATCGCGTACTTTCGCTAATGGGCCGCCGTCTTCACACTCAGGACACATATGAATCGCTGATGGCACTTTACCCGATGCACCTGACATACGACCATCAGTAACAATCGCTACTTTAAAGCCTCTATCCTGCAATAAGCCTAATAAAGGGGTTAATTTATGTAACTCAGGCATCCCATTTGATTTAGGCCCTTGAAAACGCAAGATTACAATAAAATCACGTTCTAGTTCACCATTATGGAATGCTTTAACCACATCATTTTGATCATCAAACACAGCCGCTGGTGCTTCTACCACTTGATGCTCTTCAGCGACTGCCGATATTTTAGACACACCGCGTCCTAAATTACCATGCATAACATGTAAGCCACCTGCCGTTGCAAAAGGTTTAGCTAACGAACCGATAACCTCAGTATCTAAAGATTTTCCTGGTCCTTCTTTCCATTGCAAATCACCGCTTTCTAACGTTGGTTCTTGCGAATAACTCGCCATGCCACGTTTATCTGCGATAGTGAAAACATCTTCATGTAAAAAGCCGCCTTCTAATAATTCACTAATTAAAACGCCCATACCGCCAGCCGCTTGAAAGTGATTAATATCAGCTTGACCATTAGGATACACACGCGTTAATAAAGGTACCACATGTGATAAGGCATCAAAATCATCCCAGTTTACTTCGATTCCCGCCGCACGAGCAATCGCTGGAATATGCATAGTATGGTTAGTTGAACCACCTGTTGCCAATAAACCTACAATCGCATTCACAATGGCTTTTTCATCAATCACGCGCCCTAATGGACGGTAATCATCACCGACACTGGTAAATTTTAAAACTTGCGTCGCCGCAGCTTTAGTAAGTTCGTCACGCAAAGGTGTATAAGGGTTAATAAATGAGCTACCTGGCAAATGCAAGCCCATAATCTCAACCATCATTTGATTACTATTCGCCGTGCCATAAAACGTACAAGTGCCGGGGCTGTGATAGGATTTCGACTCAGATTCTAATAATTCTTTACGTCCAATTTTACCTTCAGCATAAAGCTGACGCGTCATGGCTTTTTCTTTATTAGTAATGCCACTAGTCATTGGCCCTGATGGAATAAAAATCGCAGGAAGATGCCCAAAACTCAACGCACCTAGTAATAATCCCGGAACAATTTTATCGCAAACGCCGAGATATAAAGCCCCATCAAACATATTATGGCTTAAACTAATCGCTGTTGACATCGCAATCACATCACGACTAAACAACGAAAGCTCCATTCCCGCTTGACCTTGCGTAATACCATCACACATTGCCGGCACGCCGCCTGCAAATTGAGCGACACCACCCGCTGCTTTAATGGCTTTTTTAATCAACGCCGGTGAATCTTTGTACGGTTCGTGGGCGGATAACATATCGTTATACGATGAAATAATCGCAATATTCGCTTTTTTATCAGCGGTTAAATCTGCTTTTTCATCTGCACTACACGCCGCAAAACCATGTGCTAAGTTACCGCACGCCAGCGTTGAGCGATTACGCCCTTGCTGCTCTACGGCTTCATCAATATGCTTTAAATATAAATTACGAACGGTTTTACTACGTTCTATAATGCGCTGGGTAACTTCTTCTACAACTGAATGCATAAATTATATTCCTATAAAATTACTTTAATAACAATAGCTTAAACACGATATTAAGTTTTGATGTTAAGTATTATACAGTATCCCACGCCCGTCCATCACGCGTTAATAAATCTTCTGCCGCCTGAGGCCCCCAAGTCCCTGATGCATAGCTATCAGGCACTGAATTTGTTGCTGCCCATGAATCTTGCATGCCATCAATCCACGTCCATGCTTGTTCAATTTCTTCACGGCTAATAAATAAAGTTGAATTACCGCGCATCGCTTCTAATAATAACCGCTCGTAAGCATCAAATACATGTGAATTTTTAAAGGCTTCTGAAAAACTTAAATCTAACTTGGTGCCTTGTATCTGAATATTTTCATCAATCCCTGGTACTTTATTCATCATTTCAATTTCGACACCCTCGTCAGGCTGTAAACGAATGCGTAATTTATTAGCCGGTAATTCTTCAAAACTTTCTTTAAAAATATTATGCGGCAGCGTTTTAAATTGAATAATAATTTCAGATTGTTTAGCTGGTAAACGCTTACCTGAACGCATATAAAACGGCACGCCCGCCCAACGCCAGTTATCAATATCCACTCGTAACGCGACAAAAGTTTCGGTATCGCTGGTGGTATTCGCCCCTTCTTCTTCACGATAGCCGACGACTGGCTGACCTTTTATCTCACCTTTTGCATATTGTCCGCGCACGGTTTTTTCATGTACATTTTCAGGGGTAATTAAACGCAAATCTTTTAAGACTTTAATTTTTTCATAATGAATATTTTCCGCATCTAAGCTAACCGGCGGCTCCAT
>CAJVYO010000219.1 GCA_913009515.1 uncultured Methylococcaceae bacterium | reverse complement strand
GGCGATAGATAAAATATTGCCCAGTGAATATGTTAATGCTCAGCAGCACATTATTAATATTTTTTGCAACAGTTTATTGGGTGGTATTGAGGGTCAGCATCAAAAAATTGCCGCGGTTTTTATGCATGGCTTACAAGGCGTTGTTATGCAATGTTTATTATCTAATCAAACCTTACTGCAATCTGAAGAGTTGGTGCAATGTTTTGTCGAGTGCTTTGGCAAAGGATACCCAACGTTAAGATAATTTAGGCACTTTTATATTGATAAGCACGGTACTGATTAAAATAAAAAGTCCTAAACTTAACATAGCAATAATAGGGTGTATGGCGATAGAACTTGAATAAGTAAAAACACCTACACCGATTAACATTGCGATATTTTGAAAGAAATTTTGTAATGCAACCGCTGCACCACTGCCAATACTATGCTGACCTATATCTTGTAAGATGGCATTGATAGGCACTATAAACATACCGCCTGCACAGCCGATAAAAAATAAGCTTATTCGAGCTTCCAAATGAGTATCCATTAAGCTCAATATTAAAATAAAAACCCCCATCATAGCGGCGGGATAACGCACCAAATGAATGGCATCTAAGGGAATAATTTTAGGTACAATCGCCGAACCAATAATAATACCAATCGCTAAAAATAAGGTGAGTTCAGCAATATCGCTGGCGGATTGGGTTAATAAAATTAAAGGTGCCCAGGCAATTAAAATAACCCGTAACGTTGCTGCGGCTAACCAAAATAATGCTCCATTTAATATAGCAAAACGGGATTCAGTAGTGGCTAAAAAAATGCGTAAATGTTGATAAAATTGTTTTAGCGTTGATGCGGATGGCTGGTTTTTTAGCTTATTATGTTCAGGTAAAAATAGACTCATCAGTGCTGAAAGTATAAATAAAATAACGGTCGTAAAAAGGGCTAAATTAATGGATTCATCGGCTAATTTTGCCCCTATCATCATGCCTAATAAAATCGCAAAAATAGTTGAACCTTCAATCCAGCTATTCGCTTTCACTAATAAATGTTTAGGGGCTAATTCAGGCAGTATGCCATATTTAGCAGGGCTATATAATGCAGCACCTAAGCCTACCAAAGCATACGCAACTAAAGGTTCGATATTAAGCAATAATAATCCTGCTCCAGCGGCTTTTATTAAGTTGGCAGTGATGAGAATATATTTTTTAGGGTGTTTGTCCGCCCATAAACCTACCCATGGTGCAAATAAGATAAAAGAAATTAAAAATACACTTTGTAAGGCAGGCACATACCATGTGGCTAACTGTGTTGACTGCATAACCAGTGCAATAACCGTGAATAGAATCGCATTATCGGCAAACGCAGATAAAAATTGTGCGAGCAAAAGTGCGTAAATTTTTTTATTCATAATTTTAGGTGTGAATTTTGGTGTCATCACTAAATACTATACAATACACGCAATTTTAATTGTAAACGAAAAAATATGACTAAACTGAAGTGTGCTGTAATCGGAACAGGGTATTTGGGTAAATTTCATGCTGAAAAATATGCTTCTTTAGCTGATTGTGAATTAGTGGCAGTCGTTGATATTAATGAAGTAGCGGCAAAAGAAGTTGCTGAAAAACATAATGCAGAAGCCTTAACAGACTATCAGTCTTTATTGGGTAATGTTGATGTAGTGAGTGTTGTAGTGCCGACAACCTTGCATCACCAAGTGTCTAAAGATTTTTTGAATGCAGGTGCTCATGTTTTAGTCGAAAAGCCTATTACAGTAACAGTGGCTGAAGCAGATGAATTGATTGCGATTGCAAAAGAAAAAAACTTAATTTTACAAGTAGGCCATTTAGAACGCTTTAATCCGGCAGTAATGGGCTTAGGTGAAATGGATGATAAGCCGGTATTTATTGAATCACACCGTTTATCGCCATTTAATCCGCGTGCGAATGATGTCAGTGTGGTGTTGGATTTGATGATTCATGATATTGATATTATTTTAGCCATTGTTGATTCTGAAGTGGAGCGAATGGAAGCCAGTGGCACGTCGGTTTTGACTAAAGGCACGGATATTGCCAATGCCCGTTTAACCTTTAAAAATGGTTGTGTAGCAAATGTAACAGCCAGTCGTATTAGTATGAAAATGGAACGTAAAATGCGTATGTTTCGTCCGAATTCATATATTTCTGTGGATTTTCAGGAACGAGTACTCACCAAGCATTTTACCGGTGATGGCGAAATGTTCCCAGGTGTACCAAATATTGAAACCGATAAATCTATTTTTGATAATGGCGATGCGTTATTAGAAGAAATTAAACATTTCGTTGAATGTATCAAAACAGGTGCAAGGCCTATTGTTTCTGGTGAAGATGGTCGTAGAGCATTGGCGACTGCAATAGAAATCACTGAACTATTACACTAAAATTAAAGACTAAAAAGGCAGTTAACATTATGATTCCAATGGTGAATTTGAAAGCACAATATGCAGATATTCAAGATGAAATTGAAGCAGGGCTAGCGGAAACAATTAAAAATTGTTCTTTTATTTTAGGGCCAAATGTACAAGCCTTTGAAAAAGAAGCGGCTGAATATTTAGGCGTTAAACACGCGATTGGCGTCGCATCAGGCACCGATGCACTGCATTTAGGGTTATTGGCGGCAGGTATTGGTGAAGGTGATGAAGTCATTACTACTGCGTTTACCTTTATTGCGACCGCAGAAGCGATTGCTTATGTGGGGGCTAAACCTGTTTTTGTGGATATTGATGCCCGTACGTTTAATATTACTGCAGAAACCATTGAAGCGGCGATTACCGATAAAACCAAAGCAGTGATGCCGGTGCATTTATTTGGTCAGCCTGTTGATATGCCAGCGATTAAAGCCTTATGCGACGAACGAGGGCTTAAATTAATTGAAGATTGTGCACAATCGTTTGGTGCAACAGTCGATGGACAGCAAACAGGCAGTATCGGCGATGTCGCGGGTTATAGTTTTTTTCCGAGTAAAAATTTAGGCGCATTTGGTGATGGGGGCTTAGTCGGGACTAATTCTGATGAAATTGCAGAAAATGTTAAACAACTGCGGAATCACGGTTCCAAGGTGCGTTATTACCATGATGTGATTGGTTTTAATTCACGTTTAGACGATATGCAAGCGGTAGTATTACGTGCGAAATTAAAACGCATTGATGCT
>CAJVYO010000218.1 GCA_913009515.1 uncultured Methylococcaceae bacterium | reverse complement strand
CTTTAATTAAAATAATATCGAATGTTTTTTCGGGTATCTGCAAACTAGACAATAACACGGCCGGTGCTTGTTTATTTAAGGCCAAATTTTCATTAATCGCACTGTGAGCAATAAATGAATCCGACACTACATCAGGTTTAAAGGCTGCCAAGGCGACTGCTAACGCCCCAAAACTATCATTGATAATTAAAATCTTAGGCTGCGAATAAGCGACTAATTTAGAGGCTATATCCTCTAATAAATATTCATCGGCGGCATCCCATGCACGGAGTTTTTCATTCGCGACCACAGGAAATCGCTGTAATTTAAAGTCACCTTGTGAACACCGCATATTTGTTTCTAACATTCTTTTTATGCCAACTTTTCTAAATATTCAATAATAAACTGAATTGAGCGTCGTCCTCTAAATTCATTCACATCTAATTTATACGCAATATTCACTTTACGAATACCATGCCAATATTCAGGACGTTCCACAAAAAAAGCAATCGCATCAATCATTTGTGATTTATTACCTTCTTCACGTAACGTTAATTTCAAGTGCTTTTCACCTACAATTTTCGATTGCGTTACCTCAAAAATACCGTTAAAAATAGGCTCTGGAAATGCTTGTCCCCACGGACCGCTTTCCGATAATAATTCGCAAAAATCAACGTTAAATTCAGCCTCGGTCAATTTACCATCACTGACTACTTTTAAATCTAAATCTAACCTGTCTAACCGCTGTTTAACACCTTTATCAAACGCCATCACAAACGCGGGATAATCATGTAATTGAATAGTTAATCCGGCTGCCATTGCATGACCACCAAATTTTTGTAGCATTTGCGGCTGTGCCATCGCAATATCACTGAGTACATCGCGAATATGCACCCCGACAATTGAACGCCCCGAACCTTTTATTTCACCATTACCCGCATGTGCAAACGCAATCACCGGACGATTTAAACGGTCTTTAATTCGCGATGCAAGAATACCAATCACCCCTTGATGCCATTCCTTTTCATATAAACACACACCTGATTTTAAACTAGGGGCTTTAAACATCTGTAAGTCGTCTAAGATACGCATCGCATCTTGCTTCATATCATCTTCAATTTCACGGCGTTCAACATTTAGCTCATTCATCTGCTCCGCTAATGTCTTAGCTTCTGCTGGATTATCACTAATTAGGCAATGAATACCAATCCGCATATCGGCAATGCGTCCTGCCGCATTTAAACGGGGGCCAATAGCAAAGCCTAAATCAGATGAGACTAACCGCTGAATATTTTTACCAGCGACTTCCACCAATGCCTGAATACCTATATGAGCATGACCCGCCCGCATACGCCGCAAACCTTGATGTACTAAAATACGATTAACCTCATCGAGTGCTACCACATCAGCAACCGTACCCAATGCCACAAAATCGAGTAATTGAGCTAAATTAGGCTCTTCAATATCACGCGAGATAAACCATGATTTTTCCCGCATTCTTGCCCGCACTGCCATCAGCACATAAAACATCACCCCCACACCCGCTAAATTACGACTGGGAAATTCATCATATTGTAAATTAGGATTTACAATCGCATCCGCATTCGGCACGCTATCACTGGGTAAATGATGGTCAGTGACCAATATCACCATGCCTGCGTCTTTTGCCGCTTGTACGCCCTCAAAACTCGCAATACCATTATCAACGGTAATTAATACTTCACCTTGCTTTTCCTTCACCAACTCAACAATCAAAGGCGTGAGTCCATAACCATATTTAAAGCGATCAGGTACCACAAAATCCACATTCTCCGCGCCCAGTAATTGCAATCCTTTAATCGCGACCGCACAGCTAGTTGCTCCATCAGCATCATAATCCGCCACAATAACAATTTTCTTTTGGCGGTCAATCGCAGAAATTAAATATTGAGCCATGTCATCCATATTGCTTAACAACCATGGCGATGGTAACTTTTTTAACCCCCGCTCTAATTCTGCATCGCTGGTAATGCCTCGCGATTGATATAAACGTTTTAAAATAGGATGAGCAACCGTTGTTAATCCCGCCCCATTATTTAATAACGGACGATTAACAATTTTTTTAGTGATTCCGTGATAATGCATACTTTATTTATTCAACCGTTGCTCAATAATACTTTCCACCACACTCGAATCCGCCAGCGTAGATATATCGCCTAAACTATCCACTTCATTCGCTGCGATTTTACGCAAAATACGCCGCATAATTTTACCTGAACGGGTTTTCGGTAAATTTGATGACCACTGAATTAATTCAGGCACCGCAATTCCCCCAATTTCAGAACGAACCAAGGCAATCAAATTTTTCTTTAAATCTTCATCACCTGCAACACCTGCATTTAAGGTCACAAAGGCATAAATACCCTGCCCTTTAATATCATGTGGATAGCCTACGACTGCTGATTCCGCCACTAAAGGATGTTCATCTAAAGCCGATTCCACCTCAGCGGTTCCCATGCGATGTCCTGATACATTAATCACATCATCGACACGCCCTGTAATCCAGTAATAACCTCGCTCATCACATCTTGCACCATCACCACTAAAATAATACCCTTGATAGGGTGAAAAATAAGTATCAATATAACGCTGATGATCGCCATAAATCGTACGGGCTTGTCCTGGCCAAGAGCTTTCAAACACTAAAACACCTTCCGAACCATTCGTAATCAACGTACCATCATTATTTAAAATAGCAGGCTTCACGCCAAAAAAGGGACGCGTTGCTGAACTAGGAATTAATTCCGTCGCCCCAATCAACGGCGTAATTAATATCCCGCCCGTTTCTGTTTGCCACCATGTATCCACAATCGGGCAATTTTGCTGACCAATTAAATGATAATACCAATCCCATGCTTCCGGATTAATGGGTTCACCCACTGAGCCTAATACCCGTAAACTATCTCGTTGACTACTCGATGTCCATTCATCGCCTAATGCCATTAATGCTCGAATAGCTGTCGGTGCAGTATAAAAAATATTCACCTGATGCTTATCAATCACTTGCCAAAAACGACTCGCATCGGGGTAGGTCGGAATACCTTCAAATAATAAAGTGGTTGCCCCATTACATAAAGGCCCATATAACACATACGAATGACCTGTAATCCAACCAATATCAGCAGTACACCAATACACATCACCGTCGTGATAATCGAAAATATAGT
>CAJVYO010000217.1 GCA_913009515.1 uncultured Methylococcaceae bacterium | reverse complement strand
CCCACTTCACGTTGCATAATGACGCAATTTTTATGGGTATGCACATACTCAATCGGATCTTCAATGGTAATAATATGCCCAAAACTACTTTCATTACGGTGATCAATCATCGCTGCCATAGAGGTTGATTTACCGGAACCTGTCCCCCCGACCATAATAATCAAGCCATTTTTTTCCATAATGACTTCTTTTAAAGTATGAGGGAGTCCTAAATCATCAAAATTAGGAATGTCAGCCGCAATGGTTCGCATTACCAAGCCCATCATGCCTTGCTGTACAAAAGCATTCACCCGAAAACGACATAAACCAGCCGGCGCAATCGCAAAATTACATTCCTTAGTTTCCTCAAATTCTTTGAGTTGCTTATCATTCATAATGCATTGGGTGAGTGCCTGTGCATCATTCGGGGTTAATGGCTGCTTAACAACCGGCTTCATCACCCCTTTTATTTTCATTGCAGGCGGAAAACCTGCGGTAATAAATAAATCTGAGCCATCATCATCCAACATTTTTTTCAATAGCTTTTGCATTAATGACATTGCATCATTTCTTTCCATGATTTTTCCCCTTAATTATTCTATTATTTGCACTAATATCCACGGCTTGATAACCACCGCCCACACCATTATATCCTGTTCTAACCATGCAACGGCTTGTGCATCGCTGACTAAATGTATACTCTCAGTCTTCATCCATGCTGCAACTTTTTCCTTATCATCTTTTGCAAACGCTTCAGATACTGTTACCAAATCTAATTCAGCACTCACAAATACCGCTGAACCACTGGCAAAAAATCGTTGTAATTCAGACCATAGAATTTTTGATGTTTCTTGATTCACTTTTTCTTTAATTAAATCCTGTTCTTCATCCATTATCAAACCCTATTCATTATAATTGGCACTGCTGACAATAAACTGTCGCTCGTTGTGCTTGTTTTATTTCTATCAAATCAGAATCACATACGACACAACGCTGTCCTCCGCGCCCGTAAACATTTAATGTTTGCTGAAAATAGCCTGCTTTACCATCACTACCGACAAAATCTCGTAAAGTAGTGCCACCTTGCTCAATCGCCGCCGCTAAAATAACTTTAATACAGTCTACTAAACTCGCACACTCTTCTAATGATAAATCTTTAGCCGCTCGTAAAGGGCTTATTTTTGCTGCAAATAAAGATTCTGCACAATAAATATTACCCACACCGGTGACAATTTGCTGATTCATTAAAAATTGTTTAATACTCACCCGCCGCTTACGGGAACGTTGATATAAATAATCAGCAGCATAATCGTCACTAAAAGGTTCTAAGCCTAATTTAGCTAATAACATATGTTGTTCAGGCTGATGACCCAACCATAAAACCGCACCAAAACGTCGCGGATCTGTTAAACGAATGCCTTTGCCATTGGCAAATAAAATATCGATATGATCGTGCTTTTTAACATTCTCATTCGCGGTAATCACCTTTAAACTACCTGACATGCCTAAATGAATTAATAATGTCCCCGTATCAAATTCTAATAATAAATATTTAGCACGACGGGTTAATTTTTGTAGGGTTTGCTTGGGTAATAATGTCGGTAATTCAGGTGAAATAGGCCAACGTAATGTCGGGTGACGAATAATCACCTCGGTGACAATTTGAGATTGAATATGTGGCTGAATGCCTCGCAAGGTAGTTTCAACTTCAGGTAATTCAGGCATAATTAATAATGTAGTAAGCTGTGAATAGTATAGTTTTTAAGTTGTTCACGCCCTGATAAAAAATCTAACTCAATCACAAACGCCAAAGCAGCGACATTTGCCCCTAACATTTCAACTAATTCACAACTGGCTTTCGCCGTGCCACCGGTTGCTAATAAATCATCAATCACCAAAACTTTATCTGAGCTATTTAAAGCATCGCTGTGAATATCTAAACTCGCGGTGCCATATTCTAAATCATAGCTGATACTTTTGGTTTCCGCAGGTAATTTATTCGGTTTTCTTAATGGCACAAAGGGAAGCTCTAATGCCTGTGCGACTAAAGAGCCAAAAATAAACCCTCTGGCTTCCATCCCCACCACAGCGGTTATATCACTGTTTAAAAAAGGCTTAACCAACGCCTCTATAGTTAATTGCATCGCCTTAGGATTTTTCAATAACGGCGTAATATCTTTAAACACAATTCCCGCTTTAGGAAAATCCACAATATCACGAATATACGGCGATAAAATATCCTGCATGTTAATGACCTCTATTTTGTTTCGAAAAAGAGCTAAAACGTATTTCATTCATGGCTAACGGCTTAATAATACAAAACGCATCTTTTAGCACTTTAAACACTTTAAAACTGCTCTTTTTATCAGATTTAATCAGATTCATAATACATAATAATGACACTAAAAAGAAATGTTTAATTAAGGCTGATGGATTACGGTTTAACCCTGCTAATAAAGAAATCGGCACACTAGAATGATTGCCACCTTTACGCAAATAATCAAATACACCGCCTTTTAATTCATCATCAGACATCACGCCGTATAAGGCATTTGCCATAATATTGACATTGGTATTCGCATGATAGCGGTCACGATAATACAACTCTATTTTTTCATGCAATAACTCAGGATTATTAAAATCAGGCATCGCTAATAAATGTTCACTTAATAAATAAACATCATTAAATACCGCGGTTAAGCCACCACCGGTAATCGGATGACGCATATTCAAGGCATCGCCTAACAATACCGCCCCCTCCTTTAAAACTGGTTTAGCCGCCATATAGTGATTCGGCATCACCTTATAATTTTCTTCCTCCATGGTCACTTTAAGGGCAGCTTGTAATTCTTCAGGCATAAAAGGCAGTACCTTATCTAAAAAATGTGCTTTAATCGTCTCTTTTTTAGGGGCTTTATCACCTGAAAAATCCACTAACAAACGAATTTCAGTGCTGGATATCGGATAACAGATAAACGGCGTAGGAGCCGATAAAAATACGTGTCCATGATTGGGAAATGGCAAAATACAATCCTTTAATACCGTACCAATAAAAAAAGAGGTCACTGTTTTAACGTTATTACTCAGTTCTTTACGAAAACTAGAAAAGAAACCATCACTACTAATAGTGAGTTTAGCGTAAACTTCTTTGGTCGCTCGCGTCTGTTTTTCTCGATATTTCACGCCTTTCACAACCTTATTATCATCTTCAATCAGCTCTGACACCGTGCCATGAATT
>CAJVYO010000216.1 GCA_913009515.1 uncultured Methylococcaceae bacterium | reverse complement strand
CGAAACTTTTCTAAAACTGGCATTTTTATCACCATCTTCATTGGCTAATCTATTGTTATACGGTGTTGCAAAACCTAAATGAAACACGCTGTCCGCTAATTGATTAATCACATTGCGTCCATACGCAGTGCCTCTCGCACCATCGTTCTGTACTAAATGATAGCCCGTTTCTTCATCATTCTCATCATCACCATGTAATTCCGCCCATAATGCCACATGGTTTGAGACTAAATAGTCATTTAAAGTGCCGACTTCTTCGGCACTAATAAAATCATCACTTGCTACGCCTGTTTCTCTAATAGCTTCCACTAATAATTCATTCATACCATTTGCAGCCGCAGCACCGGCTCGAATATCGGTCATTGATACTTTTAACAACAAGCCTTCATTGTTATAAATATAAGGGACTATTTTATCAAAACTGGTATTAGTGGTGCCTTGCACTTCTTGATAGTCATTATTATTCAATGCACCGCTGTCTAATTGCGGTTTTAAAATCGTATCTAACCACCATGCGACTTTTTCAAAACGTTTATTTTTATCGCCATCTTCATTGAGTAAACGATTTTTATGATCTGTTGCAAAGCCTAAATGATAAATCCCATCAGCGACACTATTAACTACATTGTCCGCAAACATACGCGCATACGCACCATCATTTTGCACTAAATGAAATCCCGTTTCTTCACCGTCTTCATCATCACCGTGTAAAACTGACCATGCTTCAAGATGATTCGCTACTAAATACTGATTAATTTGACGAATATCTGCGGTACTTAAACGCCCATCATTAGCCAGCCCTTCCTCGATAATCGCTTCGATAATCAGCTGATTCATAGCATCAGCGGCTTCAGCACCTGCTCGTATATCACTAGTTGGAATCCGGGCAATTAAACCTTCATCGGTTAAAATCGCCTCAATAATACTATCTAATGCTGTCTGTGTTGTACCAGTAAATTCTTGAAAATCAGCATTATTTAAGACACCGCTATCCACATCTTGTTGAATAATTTCACCTAAACTATAACCAACCGTTTTAAATGAACTGGCTTTATTGCCTTCATAATTGGTTAACCGATTATTACGTTTTCCTGTTGCAGGAAATCCTAAATCATATAATTTCCCCCATAACGCCACCGCATTACTGCCTAAAGCTAATGTTCTCGCACCTTTTTTATCTACCGTATAATAGCCCGTTGACTCAGTTCCTAAATTTTCACCGCGAAAGCGATACCAATCTGAAGCATAGTTATCAACCAAATATAAATTAATATCGCGTGTATCAGCAACAGAAATAAAACCATCATTGGCTAAACCTTGTGCTTTAATCGCTTCATTAATAGCCGCATTCATATTGGTCACCGCTTGATGAGCTAATGCTCTATTTTCTGGCGTTACCTTGGTTTGTAAGCGAGCATCAGTATCAATAATATCGTGAATTTGATTTAAACCCGTCGGTTCAACAATCTCGTCAGCGTGTACCACTGTTTGAGAAAATAAAGACAGCGATGCGGCAAGACTAACAGAAAAAAACGTTTTAGTATTCATAGAAAAATCCTTTAATTGATATTTAAAATATCGAAAAACAACAAGGAAGTATTAGAAAGAAAAGCAAATTAACACTGTGGTTTAATTTGGCAACCCTGACAATCTTAATTAATAAGACTCAAAGCTTTCCGTCCTTGCTTCACAACAAGTTTGGCGATTTAAAGTACGCTTAAAGTATAAGTAATTTTAAGGTAGCATACTGTGATAGAAACCACATTTTTAAAAAATGATAACTCGCTCTCACAATGCCTGTTGCACCATGTTATCCGCATAGCTATCTTCTAAAGTCTGTAATCCCCCATAGATTGTTAATCATATTCATAGCCCTTCATAAAGACTCTGTTTCCTACCATTTTCCAATCTCCAGAAACTTTCCACTTTAAATTGTTTACTAGGACTTCCCGCTTCTCTGGAAATATTGAATACTTAGCTATATTAAAGTATGACGTTATTCTCAACCTTACTATAACTGCATAATCACTACCACCGATAAACCTCTTTGGAAGATGTCTTAATTGAGTAACAGTCATGAGGCCTTCCTCAATATTTACATGTCCTTTTCTCATATACTGAGACCTAAGCAATTCTCTAAACTCTTTCTTCCCCATTGAGAATGTTTTATAAACAAACAACTCATGCTCATTTTTAATTACTTTATTTTCTAGTAGTTTTTTCTGATCTTTATAAAATGGAAATCTGATAGATAATATAGTACCTCTCGCTGTCCAACCTCTTATTGCTGATTTTATAGTTGGTAATACATTTGAGTTTGGAGTAAGGTATTTTTTAACTTTTGATTTAGATAAACCAAAGAAGTTCATTATATTTTCCAAAGTAAGCGTAAGATTCAAGAAGTGTGATTTTAAGCTTTCCGTCCTTGCTTCACAACAAGTTTGGCGATTTAAAGTACGTTTAAAGTATAACCAATGGCATTTTTCTACACTGTGAAGAAATCCACATTTTAACCAAGTGATAACTACGTCTCATAACGCCTGTTTCAAACGATACAGCAATTCTAATGCTTCCCTAGGCGTTAAATCATCGGGCGATGCGTCTTCTAATAAGGCTAATGCGGGTGAAATTTCAGGTTCAGGTGTAGGAGCCGGTTCGTTGACCACAAATAAATCTAACTGTGCCGTCTCTTTATACTGCTTATCACCTCGCTCTAAAGCCGCTAATTTAACGCGAGCTTCTACAATGACATTTTTTGGCATGCCCGCCAGTGCAGCCACTTGCAAACCATAACTTTGACTGGCTGCTCCTTGCTTTACTGCATGTAAAAACACAATACTATCATTATGCTCCATCGCATCTAAATGCACATTATCAATCACGCTATGTAATTCAGGGAGTCGCGTTAATTCAAAATAATGGGTCGCAAATAAAGTCAGTGCCTGAATATGTGTGGCCAGATAATCCGCACACGCCCATGCCAATGATAAACCATCAAAGGTGCTGGTTCCGCGCCCGATTTCATCCATTAACACTAAACTATTTTCAGTAGCATTATGTAAAATATTAGCGGTTTCTGACATTTCGACCATAAAGGTTGAACGTCCATTCGCTAAATCATCTGATGCACCAATGCGTGTAAAAATTTTATCTATCACCCCACAACGCAAAGCCTTAGCTGGCACATAACAGCCAATATGAGCAATTAACACAATCAAAGCGGTTTGCCGCATA
>CAJVYO010000215.1 GCA_913009515.1 uncultured Methylococcaceae bacterium | reverse complement strand
TTCCAGCGACTAAAGGATTAGGATCTTGCATCGCAATCACCACCCGTTGAATACCTGCCTCAATCAATGCCATTGCACAAGGTGGTGTTTTGCCGTAATGACTACAGGGTTCCAAGGTCACATATGCAGTTGCCTCTTGAGCATCATCAGTTTTTCTTAAGGCCTCAACCTCCGCATGCCCTTCTCCTGTACGAACATGCCAGCCTTCAGCAATAATATGATTATCCTTTACCAGTACACAGCCAACACGCGGATTAGGGTCTGTAGTATAAAGTCCCTTTCTCGCTAAAAATAAAGCCCGTGCCATAAATTTAGCATCATCTGCCGCTCGATTCACTTTACTTAGCATCTAACTTGGCAATCATATCGGTAAATTCACTTACATTTTGAAAACTACGGTAAACCGAGGCAAAACGTACAAAGGCGACTTGGTCTAAACGACTTAAGGTTTTCATTACTAACTCACCAATACTCACTGCGGTTACTTCACGCTCACCTGCTGCCATCAACCTTTTCTTTAAATCCATTATCGCGGTTTCAATTTCATCGCTACTCACAGGACGTTTTTCTAAGGCCCGTAAAAAACCCGAACGCAGCTTTGTTTCATTAAATGGCTCTCGCACGCCATCACGCTTAATCACCCTTGGTAAATTAAATTCTATCACTTCATAACTGGTAAAACGTTCTTTGCAGGCTGTACATTCTCGACGACGACGCACCTGATGACCTTCATTCGCCAAGCGAGAATCAATGACGCGCGTATCTTGAGCATTACAAAAAGGACATAGCATAAAATAATTTACATTAAAAATGATTACAATAACCGCTAAAATAAGCCAACAATTTTACAATAAATTAACCTTTAAAGCTGATTTTTATTATGGTTCAAGAAATTGAAGGCGTTATCAAATATCATGGTCATCATACGCATTGCTCAAGTCACCTCACACATGATGACATTAATTTGATCAATCATTGGCGAAATCTATTACACTCATTACAACTTATTGGACAACATCCTAGTCGTTATGCAGGGTATGGCTATGGTAATATTAGCCAACGTCATGCTCAACACTTTATTATTAGTGGTAGCCAAACAGGACATTTAGCCACATTAACCCCGCAACATTACTGTTCAGTCACTGACAATGATTTAACAGCAAACAGTTTAAACTCAATAGGGGCATGCAAACCGTCATCCGAAGCACTGACCCATGCCAGTGTTTACGCACAAAATCCTAATATTAACTGTGTTATTCATGCCCATAATCCTGAGATATGGCAGGCAACTCACCGCCTTAAATTACCATTCACTGACAAAGAAATCGCGTATGGTACACCCGAAATGGCGACAGCAGTGAGTCAATTATTTAGCGACCATGCATTTACATCAAACGAAATTTTCACTATGCGAGGGCATGAAGATGGTGTCATTGCTTACGGCACCAATTTTTCTGACGCGTTTCATTTACTGATTGATACCTTAATCAATAGCCAGCTTATTACAGCCGCTTCAACAAACCACCGTGCTTAAGCTGCATAGAATAGCCTTTTTTATACTTACGCACCCAACCTCTCACTTCTATTTTTTGACCTTTTAAACTATCAATATCATCAAAATATTGTGCATGATGTTTTTCAATACGCACAATAAAATGCTTATTCCATTTTAAATAAATACTTTTACGGGTTTTTTTAATCGCAGACACCGTCATCACAATACGTTGCCAACCATTTTTATTATGTGCACTTAAATCAGTAGCAGGTTTAGCGGCATAGGCTTTATCTTTCCAAATACCCCGATTATTTTGTTCTGCCTCATCTTGAGCCGTTAATAATTCAGGAATATAGTTTAAATTAGGTGGAAAAACACTGACACTCGCCAAGCCTAAACGCACTAATTCATGATTTAAATGCACACCACTTTCAGTAAATAAATGTGCTAACGTACGCTTATATTTATCCTTTTTCTCCGCATCAAACTCCAATCTTACTTTCTGCCCTTTGAGCTGCTTAATCAGCCATTGCTTTGCCGCTTCACCACCAGCCTGTGCATAATGGTTTGAATGAGCAACTTCGGGGGTATTAATGCCTAAAAAACGAATTTTACGACCATCTTGCAATTTTACGGTATCACCATCAAAAACTTTTTTAATCGCATAATAAGTATGGTGCTGCGTTAAAGTAAGCTCTTTAACATCAGCATTACTTTCTGCTCTATCCGCGTAATGTTTTTGTCCATTAGCATCTTCCCAAACATAAACCTTAGCACAACTCACCTGTGCTAATAACAATGAAACTAACAACATCATTCTTATCATTTATAAAAACCTATTATTTCCATTAAAAATCATAGTCATTTAGTGCTAATTCACTATACAATAAAAGTCTATATCAATTAATTTAAGAGCCTAACATGTCAACCCAATCAACTACCGACTATTTTGAATCTATTAGCAATCGCTTAAATAATTGTTCATATTATCAAACATTACAAGCACTCCCTAATATTCAACGCTGGTTTGCATTAGCAGCTCTATTTTTACTCTCACAACTTATTATTTTCGGTAGCTTATATTTTTTCTTCGGAAAAATAGCCATGATTGGGTTTTTAGCCTGCATTTTATCGGGACTGGCAACCGGTGTGGGGGCGATACCTGCGGCATTATTTAAAAATATCTCCAATACACTTTTTAGCACCTTACTCGGTGCAGCCGCAGGTATTATGTTAGCGGCAACCGCATTTTCATTATTACTGCCCGGCATCGAATCTGGTAATGAATTATCCCCCGGAAATGGCTTATATATGGTGGCAGCCGGCATGTTACTCGGTGCAATATTCTTGCATTTATCAGACAAAAAATTACCACACCTACATATAGAACAAGTTTTACAGCCCCAAGCTGAATCCTTACAAAAAATTTGGCTCTTTATTATTGCTATTACCATTCATAATTTTCCAGAAGGCATGTCAGTAGGCGTTAGTTTTGGTACGGGTGATTTACATAATGGCATGGTCTTAGCGATTGCTGTTGCCCTACAAAATATTCCCGAAGGACTTGCGGTCGCCTTACCTTTAATTGCATTAGGCTATAATAGATGGAAGGCAGTCGGTATTGCGACCTTAACCGGTTTAGTTGAACCTATCGGCGGCTTATTAGGTATCACCATGGTTTCAGTGTTTAGCTCTTTTTTACCGATTGCCATGGGTTTTGCAGCAGGCGCGATGTTATTTGT
>CAJVYO010000214.1 GCA_913009515.1 uncultured Methylococcaceae bacterium | reverse complement strand
TCAGCGAGAGAGACGAGTGCTTTTCCTGCTTTATTTTTAGACACCCAATCTTTTATTTTAACTCTAAAACCATAGCCTGCATTACTGACCATTAACATGGTATCTTCTTCAGAACCTGTCACTAAATGCGTAAACAGTGAGCCTGATGAAGGCTTTAAACGTCCTGTTAGCGGTTCACCTTGACTACGAGCCGACGGTAAATCATGTGTGGTGGTGGTATAAACACGTCCTGTTGAATCAAAAATAAACACGGCTTGCGTGGTGCGACCTAATACCGAGGTTAAATAGCTATCACCTGAGCGATAATTTAAGGTTTCTGCATCAACATCATGACCTTTTGCGGCACGAATCCAGCCTTTTTCAGACAGCACAATAGTAATAGGCTCATTACTAATTAAGGCGGTTTTGCTGAGAGCTTTTGCATTTTCACGTTCAATAATAAATGAATTTCTATCATCACCGTATAAATCGGCATCGGCTATTATTTCACTACGAATTAGTGCCGTTAACAATTTTGGTGAGTCTAGCAGAGCTTGTAATGTTTTACGTTGCGTATCGAGATCTGCTTGTTCAGTTTGAATCGCGGTTTCTTCTAATTTTGCTAAATGGCGTAATTTTAAATCTAAAATCGCATCTGCTTGTAGTTCGGTTAATTTAAAACGCGTGATAAATATTGCTTTAGGGTCATCTTGCTCACGAATAATCGCAATGACTTCATCAATATTTAAAAAGGCAGTTAATAAGCCGTCTAAGATATGTAAGCGTTTTAAAATTTTATCTAAATGGTATTGTGAACGGCGGCGGACAGTGGTGCGGCGAAAGTCTAACCATTCTGTCAAAATAGTAAGTAAACCTTTAATCTGTGGCCGTCCATTAAGACCAATCATATTTAAGTTGACGCGATAACTTTTTTCTAAATCGGTGGTGGCAAATAAATGGGACATCACCGCTTCAATATCAACACGTTTTGACTTAGGAATGACCACTAAACGCGTGGGGTGCTGATGGTCGGATTCATCACGTAAATCGTCAATCATCGGCAATTTCTTTGCCTGCATTTGAGCGGCAATTTGTTCTAATAATTTTGCCCCCGAGACTTGATGCGGCAGTGCGGTGATAATAATATTTTGCTCTTCAAGGGTATATTTAGCTCGCATACGTACTGAACCATGGCCATTAATATACATTTTTTGTAAGTCTTGGCGTGGGGTAATAATTTCGGCTTGGGTGGGATAGTCGGGCCCTTGAATAAATTGAAATAACGCCTCTAAATTTGCATCAGGATTATCTAATAAATGCACGCAGGCGTTGGCGAGTTCTCGTAAATTATGCGGTGGAATATCGGTGGACATGCCGACAGCAATACCCATGGTGCCATTTAATAAAATATTAGGTAGGCGATTCGGTAAAAGAGTGGGTTCTTGTAAACTACCATCGAAATTATCTTGCCAATCAACGGTGCCTTCGCCTAATTCACGTAATAAGGTTTTGGCATAAGCGGTTAATCGTGATTCGGTATAACGCATCGCCGCGAAAGATTTAGGGTCATCAGGCGAGCCCCAGTTACCTTGACCATCGACTAGCGGATAACGGTAAGAGAAAGGTTGTGCCATAAGCACCATGGCTTCATAACAGGCAGAATCACCATGTGGGTGATATTTACCTAATACATCACCGACGGTACGCGCTGATTTCTTATGTTTAGAGGTGATACTGAGACCTAATTCAGACATCGCATAAATAATACGTCGCTGTACAGGCTTTAAACCGTCACCAATATGCGGTAAAGCACGGTCTAAAATAACGTACATGGAATAATCTAAATACGCTTTTTCAGTAAAATCTTGCAGAGGAAGTTGTTCGAAATTATCCTGAATACCCATAACTACTTTTGTTTTAATCATTAATTTAATTGCCGCTATATTAGCCTATAGTGTATTGTTATCAAAATATAACCCATTTAATTAAATAATTTTTTATGCTAATAGATTCACATTGCCATCTTGATAAAATTGATTTGTCACCCTATAACGATGATTTTGCCGTGTTTATGCAGGAAGCTGAAAAGCAACAACTAGAGCATATGTTGTGCATTAGTATTGATTTAGAGGCGTATCCTGCCATGTGTGAGCTGGTTAATCCCTATGATAATATTTCTTTGTCGGTGGGTGTGCATCCGAATGTTGATGAAGGGCATGATCCGAGTGCCGTTGAATTAATTGCTTTGGCGGATAATGAAAAAGTGATCGCTATTGGTGAGACGGGCTTAGATTATTTTCGCAGTGAAGGAGATTTAACATGGCAACATCAGCGTTTTATTGCCCATATTGAAGCGGCTAAGGCGACCGGTAAACCGCTAATTATTCACACACGTGAAGCCAAAGTTGATACTTTGCGATTGTTAAAAGAACATGGTGCGGAGACAGTCGGCGGCGTGATTCATTGTTTTACTGAAGATTGGGAATTTGCACAGCAAGCAATGGCTCTGAATTTTTATATTTCATTTTCAGGGATTGTGACCTTTAAAAATGCGAAATCGATACAAGATGTCGCGAAACGCATCGCCAGTGATAAATATTTAATTGAAACCGATTCGCCGTATTTAGCACCGACACCTTTTCGTGGCAAGCCTAATTATCCAATGTATGTACAACACGTTGCCCAATTTATTGCAGATTTACGCGAAGTGAGTGTTGAAACAGTTATTCAACAATCGAATGAAAATTTTAGACGTTTATTTAACGTGGCTCAATAAGGAGGCATTATGTTGGCAGAAGAGGATATTCAATTTATTCGTAGTCATTTATCTGAATGGCTTGCAACAGAATCATTAGCGAGTCCACCGGTGGTTTACGAAATAGAACTGCGCGAGCGTATGGTGCGTGTTGAAGAAGCCTTAAAAAATCAAGGTGAGGAGCTAAAAGCCCAACGACACATCATTGAAAAAATTCTCGTACAAATGGATAAGCGTTTTGAGCAGTCTCGGGAGGAAACGAATAAGCAATTTGAACAATCTCGTGAAGAAACTAATAAACGTTTTGAGCTGGTTGATAAAAAACTCGAGCAGACTGATAAAAAAATTGAATTACTAAGAGACGAAACTAAATTACAATTTGAACAATCTCGTGAAGAAACTAATAAACGTTTTGAGCTGGTTGATAAAAAACTTGAGCAGACTGATAAAAAAATTGAATTACTAAGAGACGAAACTAAATTACAATTTGAACAATCTCGTGAAGAAACTAA
>CAJVYO010000213.1 GCA_913009515.1 uncultured Methylococcaceae bacterium | reverse complement strand
CTTGCGGAATAATACAGCCTTGTTCGCCCGTTAAACCCCGCGCTTTACAGAGATTAAAAAAACCTTCGATTTTCTCGTTAACACCGCCAATTGCTTGCACTTCACCATATTGATTAATCGAGCCAGTGACTGCAAAACATTGTTTAATCGGCGTTGAGGTTAAGGCCGATAACAAACAACATAACTCGGCGAGTGACGCACTATCGCCATCAATCTGACCATAAGATTGCTCCATGGCAATACTTGCAGAAATTGCCAGTGGAAATTCTTGAGCATAACAGTTGCCTAAATAACCGGTTAGAATCATCACCCCTTTAGAATGCAATGATAAACCGAGTTCTGCTTCACGCTCAATATCCACAATCCCCCGCGAACCAGGATAAACGGTGACGGTAATTCGTGTCGGTGCTCCAAAACTACTACCACCCACTTCCAATACCGTTAAACCATTAATTTGTCCAATACGCGTTGAATCGGTATTAATTAAAATGGTGTTATCCAGCATTTCATCGAGTAAGGTTTGAGCAATGCGCCCATTACGATATTCACGTGCATTAAGAGCCGCTTCAATATCATGTTGACTCATACTCTCTGTTTTACATAAAAAATTTGCTTCACTGACAATTTCTAAGGCATCAATAATATGAGCTGATAAACGCTGCTGATGCTCTGCCAGCCGACAATTATGCTCAATCAAACGCACAATGGCACAGTCTGTCAACGGTTTTGCATTGGCATCATGAGCGTGTTGTCGTAAACGCTGGGAAAAGCCTAACATATTTTCTGAGGTGCGCGGAATATTGTAATCAAAATCCGCCAAAATATGGAATAACTCTTTAAATTCATTATCATAATCTTGCAATAAATAATAAATTTCATGTGAGCCGACAATAATTAATTTAATATTTAACGGAATCACTTCAGGCTTGAGGGTCATGGTATTCACCCCAAATTCAGAATACGGTGATTCAATTTCAATCCGTTCTGCTTTTAACGCCCGCTTCAACGCATCCCAAACAAAAGGCGCATCTAATAATTTATCCGCATCTAAAATTAAATAGCCGCCATTCGCTTGATGCAATGAACCGCCACAAATTCGCTGATAATTGGTGCTTAAACTGCCCTGCTCATTACTGTATTCAATACGTCCAAATAAATTTTGATAACTCGGATTCGCTTCATAAATAATCGGCGCCCCCGCCTCTTCCTTATAATCTACTAAAACATTAAGCTGATATTGCTCTTTTAACAGTTGTTTTTTAATATTATCAGAAATATTTTCTGTGGATTGTGCCATCGCGACAAATAAATCTTTGATAGTTTCATTGAGGTCTTTTTTAATTTCACTTAAATACGTAATCACCCCATCAATATTTTGATAACGCTCGGTGAGTTCTTTAAAAATAGGTGCGATTGCCATGCGAATGGTGGCATTATCTAACTGTCTATTTTTTTTCACCAACGCACGTCGCCATTGCGGTAACTCAATCAACGCTTCTGCTAATGCATCTTCCAAAGTTTCAGTGTCTTTATGAAAATTTTCACGCTCCTCAACCGGTAGTTGATTAAATTGCTCTTCATTTAAGACTTTATTCTCCCGAATCGGTGAAAAAGTAATCGATTCCGTATCCCGAAATAAAGCAATATTCTTTGCTTTAGCCTCACCTTCAATTTGGTCAATGGTATTGTTATATTGCTGATTAAAATAACGCTCTAATGCGGTTTTCTTCTGCTGATAACTGGGGCTTTCAAACGCCGCTGGAAAGGTGGCAATCAGACTATCTATTAAATTATCAATATCTTTACAAAATGCATCCGCTTGTCCCGCGGGTAATTCAAGCACCACCGGTTCACGGGCATTTTCAAAATTTTCAACATACGCATACGCAGGCGGCGTGGCTTGCGTCAGTGATAACGGTGTTAAATGATTGGTAATCATCGATAAACGCCCCGTGCCTGACTCACCCATCACGTAAATATTATAACCGGGGTTCTGCATCGCTACGCCAAACTCTAAAGCCGCTTGCGCCCGTTCTTGCCCTAAAATACTCACAATAGGCTTAGAGTCAGTTTGTTTTAACGCCTTAATATCTAATTCATTTAATTGAAATTTTAACGAGCTGATAGAAACTTTTAACGAGTCAGTCATAGTAAGTCATACATAGAGGGGAATAATGCTTAAATTTTACCACTGATGCTTTGCAATAGCTGGTTATTAACCCTAAAATGAAAGCTCTATTACTTCTTAGTCTACTTTGCCATGCTGTCTTTAATCAAAAAAATTACGCTTGTTTTCACTTTATTAACCTTATTATCTGCCTGTAGTTTATTTTCTGATGACAAAAAAGATAAATACAGCGATTGGACCGCTGAGGACTTTCAAGTAGCTAGCAAAGAAGCTTTAGAAGATGAAAGCTATAAAAAGGCAATTAAATTACTCGAACAACTCGATTCACGTTTTCCCTTTGGTAAACACACTGCTCAAGCACAACTCGACTTAAGTTATGCCTATTATAAAAATGATGAGCCAGAAACCGCACAAGCCTCAGTCGAACGTTTTATCAAAACCCATCCGCGCCACAAAAGTATTGATTATGCTTACTATTTAAAAGCCTTAATTAATTTCAATCATAATCTCGGCTTTTTAGATCGTTATATTCCCTCAGATAGCACCCAACGCGATATGGTGTTTACGCAAACCGCCTATCTCAATTTTGAAGAACTCATTCGTCGTTTTCCGAACAGCGAATATGTTGATGATGCTAAACAACGCATGATTGCCTTAAAAAATGCCCTTGCTCGCCATGAGCTGCATATTGCACGTTTTTATATGGACAGAGAAGCCTTTTTAGCGGCTGCTAATCGGGCTAATTATATTTTAACGCACTATCAAAAAACCCCCGCTGTGCCGTATGCCTTACAACTACAGATTGAAGCTTATAAAATCCTAAAATTAGATCAACTCGCCGCTGATAGTGAAACCCTGTATGCCTATAATTTTCCCAATGGGCCGTTAATGTCTGAAGCCGATAAAAGTGATGTAGTGGTTATTCCCTTTTTATGGGATATTTTAAGCTTTGATAAATAATATCGATCATTTTAAAACGACAAGGTTTTAACCGTTGGATGACTCCCTTTAGCATGAATTAAGCATTCATCTTGATGCTGTGTTGCTAAAGCAACGATGTCTTTATCTAATTTGCCGCTCTCAACAAATTCATCGAGAATACTAATGACCTTATCTAAAGGCATCCCCTTTCGATAAGGTCTATCCTGCACC
>CAJVYO010000212.1 GCA_913009515.1 uncultured Methylococcaceae bacterium | reverse complement strand
ACAAAAAGCTGGGCTTATGCAGCCTGCCCACCAAAACATAATCTGCGTTAAATTTTTTACCTAATTTGGCTGCAATATCATGATGGTCAAATAAATAACCAATGCCTGCATCTGCATTTTGTTGGCTTGCAAGGTCTATATTAACAACAGTGTAGCCTGCTCTTTCAAGTTCTGTTTCTAATAAAGGTTTTATAGAGGCGGTTCTTTCGAGTTCAGAGGGTATTCGAGGGGCTAAAGTTAAATCTTTGAGTTCAAAGTCTAAAATTGCAATTTTTGTTTCTGCAAACACGTGAACATGCACAAAACATAATACTAAAAAACCATATATTTTAAGTCTACACATTTTTTACACCACCATATCCATAAAAATGATAATTTTATCATACAGCAAAACATGCTTTTAAATTTAAAAGGCAAGCAATGCCCCATGCCTGAAAAAAACTTTAAGCCAGCATTAATATAAGCTATTGTTTTTAAAAATTACTTTCGACACGATACTATCATAAAATTAAAATAGGCGTTTATGTTAGACAGTTCACACTTTTATGATTAAAATTCTTAGCACTTGAGGGATTTAAGGCAATAATAATACGGACAGGGCAACAAATAAACTTAACTAATAATAAAAATAAACTAAGTTTATCAAGGAAGTGAATTACATTATCATCATACATAAAAATAATAACAATAAAATATGATCAAAACCCGCTAAAGCGGGTTTTTTATTGTCTGAAATTTAAGACCACTAAAATTTTATTTTGATGCCACCCCAACCTGCTCGGGGAGCACTGACACCCACAAAATGGGTATCATCCATATCATCAAACACTTCATCAGCTTCACCATATAAGCCAAAATTATTATACTGCTCGCCAAATACATTATCTAAACGTGCAAATAAAGTAACATGCTTATTTAAGCGATATTCTGTATTCAAGTTCACCACCACATAACCGGCTAATGGCTTATCTAAATTGGCTTCATCGCCGCGAAAAAATTGCTCGCCATTAAACATTAAATTCATACCCACCGTCCAATCATCTAACACATCAACATCAGTGGCAAACTTTATAATATGCTGTGGAATACTGGGAATACGATTGCCTTTTAAAACGCTCATATCACCATTTTCAGCTGCATGCGGGTGGTTCGCACTTTGCACGGTAAATGGTGTTAAAAAACGGGCATCGATAAACGCATAGTTAAATGACATCCGCCAGCGTTCAAAAAAAGCACTCGATAAACCTAGCTCAACCCCTTGGCGTTGTGTTTGACCGACATTATCAAAAAAACCGGCACTATTACCATTCCCTGTACTTTGAAAAATAATATCATTGTGATTAACGGTATTAAAATAGCCTAAATTCCATTTTATATGCCCGTCTAAAATAGCATCAAAACGCCCTCTAAAACCCGCTTCCCACGTTTTAGAAATCACTTGCTCTAACGGTGGATCCGCAATAAAGGCGTTCGGCAATTTACACGGATCTTCAGGATCAGCACAACTTAATTCCATCGGCGTTGGTACGCGTGAACCTTCACTGTAGCCACCATAAATATTTAAAGCCGGCATCACACTATAGGTAAAGCCTGTCGCGGGATTAAAACGATCAAACTTATGTTTACCGGTTAATTTTGGATTATTGCCCCCAATATCACGCATATCAATTTCAATATGGTTATAACGCCCTGAAAAATTAACCGCTAATTTTTCGGTAACATTAAATACCTCACTAAAAAATAAGCCGATAGAATGATTAGTCGTATCTAAACGTACTCTCGATTCTTCGGTTAAAATGCCAGCACCGATAACCCCTCTATCATCATCTAATGCCCCTAACTCACTATCGGCTTGATACCTTGAATCACTTAAATCATAACTCACACCGACTACAAACTGATTTTCATGCCCCTGAATGGACTGATTAAACGCAGATTGTAACGCAAAGCCAAATGACCACTGATCAGTTGCAGAGGTATTAATGGTACCGCCTTCAATATCATCATCGGCTGCAATGATATTACCCTGCACATCGGTTACTTTTTCGTCATCACCTTCTTCACAAATCCCGATACCATCATCGCACTCTTCTAGCTCACCGCCATCACCATTTAAAGTCGACACTTTATTTTGTCGATAATACATATTTGCAGCTAATTCAATGTCATCATTCAACCAAAGATTGCCGTCCATCGCCGCTAAGAAAAACTCATTGCTGGTTTTATCCGGTTTGGTAAACACCGCTTTTCTATCAAATGCTTCTAATTCAACAGGAATTGCCCCATTACCAATTAAACTACTATCTGAACCTGCAAGGGTTAAATTTAACTGTCCGCTGTCTCCGCGCCAACTTAATGTCCCTAAACCATTAAACACTTGGCTATTTGAATGGTCACGCCAGCCATCTTCTTGAAAATGTTGTAAATCTAAAAAATAAGCAAATTCATCATTATGCCAGCCACTGCTTAACTCTTCGTTATGCCGTCCCCATGAACCGCCACTCACTGTTAAGCTATGTTCAGGGGCAGTAAAACCTGTTTTAGTTTTTAAGCCAATCGCACCCCCTAAACTATTTAAACCATACGCAGGATTAGAGCCTGATTGTAAACTCATCGATTCAATCGCCCCTTTAGGAATTAAATCCCAATGCACGGTATCACCGAACGGCTCATTAAAACGAATGCCATTCACATACACAGACAATCCTTGCGGCAAACCCATTAATGGCGATACCGTAAAACCACGATATTGAATATCAGGTTGCATGGGATTATTCTGAGCATCATTAATGGTCACACTGCCCATATGCTGATTCATATAGTCCGCAACCGACACACTTTGCTGTTTCTGTAAATCTGCCGCACTCATTACTTGCACATTAGCAGAAACTTTCTCGGCACGCATACCAGCTCCTAATGGCGTGGTATTAACCACACGATAAGCCTCCAATTTAACCGGTTCTTTCTTTTCAGATTCTGCATACACAGGCACGACTAAACAAGCCCCAACGATACCTGCTTTAATTTTCAAAATATTCATATAACTCTAATCTAATTTAAATAACTTTAATAATA
The DNA here is from genome assembly GCA_913009515.1 of uncultured Methylococcaceae bacterium. Taxonomy (GTDB): domain Bacteria; phylum Pseudomonadota; class Gammaproteobacteria; order Methylococcales; family Methylomonadaceae; genus Methyloprofundus. The sequence goes on along the minus strand of CAJVYO010000212.1, from coordinate 215 downwards.
CCTTGGCGAGTTGCAATCAAGGTCATTTCTGCCACTGATTTTAATGCCAATTTTTCTTTAATAGTGGTGCTGTAATTTGCCACCGTTTTATAGCTTAAACATAACTCATCCGCGATAGCTTTGCCTGTCTGTCCCTGAGCCAATAAGCAAAACACATCAAACTCACGGGCTGATAATTTTTTAAGTAATTCACTTTCTCCTTCTATTTTTATATT
>CAJVYO010000211.1 GCA_913009515.1 uncultured Methylococcaceae bacterium | reverse complement strand
TGCCTTCGTTGGCTTTTAAAGTTAAGGCATCGGGAATAAATGGATTCGCTGTGGGTAATTTAAGTGCGGCATTAATTTCTGAACTTGACCAGCGTTGACGCTGTTGTTCGCTGATGGGGGTAATGGTGTAATCGACGTGGTAATTTTTTTCACGTTGTTCACCTTTAACACTATCGCTGTTTAACGCAATTAATACTCGTTCTGGGGTAAGTTGGTCGAGTAAGGCTTGTATTAACGCAGGTTTAAACTCGGTCATCATTGAGCCACCGCGTAAAATATCTTCAGGGGCGTAATAATGTAAATCACGAGCTAACTTGGTAACGGTATGACTGGCACCTTGTTTTTCTTGATAGCGAAAATGCAAGTCGGTCATTTGTTTTTGTTCTTGATAGAACGCCTGTTGAATACCGCTGGTTTGTAATAAGCGAATATATTGGAACACCGTATCAATAATATCATCAACGTGTGCTAAACCAGTTTCAGTGAGGTTCAGTGACAAATATAAGCTGGATTCTTGAGCATTATCACTAAAGCCCGATGAGGCACTGAGTTCATCTGCCCAGCCTTGTGCTTTTAATAACGCTAAAATGCTGCCTTCGCCTTCATGTCCGAGTAAGGATTGAAAATACAGGCTAGGTTTAAGTCGGTAATGAGCTTGTGTGGGGCTTAAAGGAAAATTTAACGATAATTCACGTTTAGTTTGCAGCGACTGAATATCAATGCGTTTTGCCATCTGTGCTTTTGTTAGCAACGGCTGTTGAAATGTTTTCTGTTGGGCGTTGTTGTTAGGGATATTGGCAAATTTTGCAGTGACCCATTTTTTTAAAGTCGGTAACGGTTCATTGGCTAAGACCACCAACCGCATGAGGTTTGCCGAATAATACTGCTTATAAAATTTAAGTAAATCTTGATGCACGGTTTGATTAGGACGGTCGGCTAAGGTGTCTAAGCTCCCGACACTAAATTGAGCATACGGGCTTTCAGGATTAAACGCTTGCTGCATTGCCGCATAAAAACGTCGCCCATCGGTTTTAATTTTGCCTAAATATTCAGAATGCACCGCATTTTTTTCACGCTCTACAAATTCAGGATTAAACAGTGGCGCGGAGAAAAATTGACTAAAACGGTCAAGCATCGGTTCAAGTGCGGAGTTTTCAATATCGAAAAAATAATTGGTATGTTCTTTCGCGGTATACGCATTACGGGAGCCGCCATGTTGACTGATAAACGCTTGATATTCATCAGGGTCAGGGTATTTTTCAGTGCCTAAAAATAACATATGCTCAAGAAAGTGAGCGAGTCCGGCACGGTCTTTGGGATCGCTGGCACTACCAACAAAAACATCTAATGAAGCGGCGGCTTTATCGGTGTCGGGGTCAGAGATAATTAAGACATTAAGTTGATTATCGAGGGTGAAATTTTCATATTCACGGTTATCATTTTGGCTTTGTATCAGGCTTGAGCTAGGCATTTGTATTGTTTGATTGATTTCGATAGGTGCAGAAGGTTGAGTGCTGCAAGCACTGATAAGTAAGCTAGGAATAATAAGGCTAAGTTTTAGAGACGCGTGCATGGCAAAGTCACCGTGAAAATAAGAAAATTAAGAGGTTAGATTTGTTATTATAATTCTCTAACCATATGCGGGTGTTTGCCGATTTTTTTAATAGCGTCATTAATGGCGTGTTTAACGCGGTCAGTGGTATGTTGATAATCGGTTTCGGAAAGGTGCGAGGCTTTATCGAAGGCACTTTTAACATAGCTGGCAGGCAGATTATTTAAGGCTAAACAGGCAATATCTTCAATATCATCATGGCTTAAATTATCATTGGTATGTTTAATCGCCATCATCCATAGTTCATCAATCACGAGTTGTTCATAATAATTTACAATATTTAACATAATTTAAGTCCAGTAAAAGTAAGAAGGGGTGAATCTATACAGTCAATCCTCTAACCCTACAAAGCAGATAACTGTTAATATATAAATTGTAATTGATTTATAGATAACGACCAAATCACTTGGCACTTTTTACGGTCAAGTGGATTTTCTGATTAGACGATATTTACTCGTAAACAGTGAGCATCTGCCAACATCATATGATTTAGTCGTTAGCATTGATTGCAAAAAGTGATTGCATTTTGAAGCAAGCATTCCTATACTGTACAAATGAATTCAAAACAGAGAAAGGTATTGGCTCTTGTTTACACAGATCCAATACCAAAATCTTTAGAATGGTTAGAAATTGAAAGCTTATTACTTGCAGTTGGTGCAGAGTTAATAGAAGGCAAAGGCTCAAGGATTAGGTTTCACAAAAATCGTATTGTGGCAACTTTTCATAGACCACACCCAAAGAAAGAAGCTAAACCATATCAGGTAAAAGATGCGCGTAACTTCTTAATTCAACTAGGTATCAACTCATGAACTCATTACTTTATAAAGGATATACCGCTAGAATAGATTTTAGTGATGAAGATGATTGTTTTATTGGTCATATTATCGGAATTAAAGACGTTATTGGCTTTCATGGAGAAACAGTAAAAGAATTAAAAAATGCTTATTATGAAGCAGTAGATGACTACAATGAGGTTTGTGAGGCAATAGGCAAGAAACCTCAAAAACCTTATTCAGGAAATTTAATGTTACGCATTCCGCCAGAAGTTCATGCGGCTGTTGCAACAGCTGCTCAAGTACATGGTGTCAGTATAAATCAATGGGCTTCCAAGGCACTTCTAAGGGAAGCGGTATTATAGATATGCTAACAAAAAAATCAAACTGGCTGACCCCTTGAAATTCCGTGCCCATCACATTTAATATGCGTCCGATTACGCTACGCTAATCGGACCTACCTCGCTATTTAAAAATAAATAGCATAAATATTAATATCTTACGAGTATTTGAGCGGGATCAGCTGTATCCTACGAGACAATATCAAAATATAGATAATATTAATTATTACTTTAAATAGTTAATTATTTAAAGTATATAGATTTTTAAGTATTTTATATAAATAAAATTATAGAAGAGGTTTATTATGGATTTAGAAAAGCCATTATATGGGTCAGATAGAGTTAAAGTAGTTATTTATATATTTTTAGTAGGGACATTATTTTTTGGAATAATTCCAATATTAATTATTTATTCTAGTATTTATATAATGAAAAAAGATAAAACATTTTTACCTGTTATAAATTCAGAAATATATATTAAATATTATTTAATTTCACTAGCAATAGGTTTAACTATAATAACGCCTATAAGTTATTATCAGGCTAAATTTGAGTTTATAAATTATGAAAAATATG
>CAJVYO010000210.1 GCA_913009515.1 uncultured Methylococcaceae bacterium | reverse complement strand
AACTTGACGCATATTTCGCAGAATACGCAAGAATCAAAGTATTCACATAACCTGCTGCTTCTAATGCCTGACGAATCGCTCCAATACGTCCATCCATCATATCCGACGGGGCGACCACATCAGCTCCTGCTTCAGCATGAGAAAGTGCTTGTTTCACTAATACCTCTACCGTGGCATCATTGACCACATAGCCTTGTTCATTACTTAAACCATCTTGACCATCAGCGGTAAACGGATCTAAGGCGACATCAGTCATCACCCCTAAATCAGGACAGACAGCTTTAATCGCTCGTACCGCTCGCTGTGCTAAACCTTGAGGATTATAAGCTTCTGCGGCATCGATTGATTTTGCCTTATCAGGCGTGACGGGAAATAAAGCTAACATCGGAATACCTAATGCATGACAGGCTTTCGCTTCCTCAATCAATAAATCAATACTTAGGCGTTCCACATTCGGCATTGACGCAATTTTTTCTCGCTTATTGTCTCCTTCAATAACAAATAACGGATAAATTAAATCATTGACTGACAGCTGGTTTTCAGCCATTAGTTGCCGTGAAAATTGTTGATAACGCATGCGTCGCAGACGTGTTTCAGGATAATTAAGCGGTGCTTTCATAGTCAAATAGTGTTATATAGCAAGGATTGAATTTGACTCATCATACCGCTAGCCCTATACTTTTTCCATTCCGCTAAGGAGATTAAAATGCCTTAGCCTCTTATTTTTAAATTACCGTGAATGACTTATGATGCTATTACTGCCTAAATCACTATTACTCAGTTTTTTATTATTATTCAGTGGACTCGTACATGCAACCAGTTCAGTATCATTACAACCGCCGCAACAAGTCATTGCCTCAGCCTCTGAAAATTTACTAGCGGCTCTTAAAGATCCAGCATTATCTAAAGATATACATCAAATACGTGCCTTTGTTGATAAGGATATTTTTCCGCATGTCGATATGGTGCGTATGTCTGCATTAGTGTTAGGTAAACATTGGCGTAAAGCGAGTCGCCCGCAAAAATCACGCTTTATCACTGCCTTTAAAAATTTATTGGTTAATACTTATTCTTCAACCTTTACCAAACAATTTAATGATTGGACGGTTGAATATTTCCCGCTAACCTTGAAAAGTAATGCTAAAAAAACCGTGGTTAAAACTGAAGTCCATCAATTAGGTAAATCCAGTGCAAAAATTGATTATTCAATGGTTTACCGTAATAAACAATGGAAAATTTACGATATTAAAGTGGAAGGCATCAGTTTAGTCATCAGCAATCGCTCTACGTTTGGCCAACTGATTAAACAATCGGGCAATTTAGAAAGCGTTATTAATAAGTTGGAAACTAAGAATCCATCATAAGTACCTAAATTCAGTAGGAGCCCCTAATGCACGAACAATTTATTACCGATAAAGCAGGTCAGAAAATATCCGTCATATTACCCATTGCTGAATATGAGGAATTACTTGAGGATTTAGAAGACTTAGCAGCAGTAGCAGAATGTAAAAATGAACCGACAATATCTTTGGATGAAGTGATTAAGAAATTGAAAGCTAATGACTTGTTATAACGTTACATTAAAGACATCAGCCGAGAAAGCTTTATTCAAACTAGATAAAGTGACGACAGCTAAAATCATTACCTTACTGCAACAACTGAAACAAGAACCACGACCTCACGGCTGTAAAAAACTAACAGGGTCTAATAATGCCTATCGCATCAGAACAGGTGATTATCGTATTATTTACTCCATTTTCGATGATCTACTGGTCGTTGACGTAATTAAAATCGGGCATCGAAAAGCGGTCTATCAACATTAACGGTTATGTAGATTCCCGATAAGAGCATTCGGGAATGATGAACATAAAAATGTTAAGTTAATTATACTTGCCGATGCTTACCTTTTTTTGACATCCTCCTCTCCCTAAAGGAAGAGGATTCCAACACCTCACGATATTGGTTACTGCCCTGAGTGTCCAACGGCAACTACTCATATCTGACAGTCGTTAATTCCCGCAAGCCCTGCGGTATTTCAAACTAAATTATTAGCGTGGCTTGGTTGTCACCACTAGTACATTTTATATTGAAGTTAGACAAAAAAACAAGAGTATCCTTACATCCCCGCCCTAAAGAGACGGGGTTTTACGGACAAAGGGATAAAATTTCTGGGGCGTAGGCTTTAGCCTACTTGTTCTATAGGTAGACTAAAGTCTACGCCCCAAATGAAAAAACATTAATATGCTCACTTTTTCATTTCCCCACAAACAAAAATAGCGACACATTGGTCGCTTATTTTTACTACTAAAACGATCAAGTGCCGCTATTTTATAATTTAGTCAAATTAAAAACTACGTTACTTCATTAACTAAACTTTCACCTTGTTCCATTTGTTCTTTAATCTCAACCATCACACGTGCAATTTTTAACGCAGGTTCGCTGGGGTATTGATTTAACACCTCACCTGTATCACGGTCTTTAATAGTAAACATCCGTTTACCGCTATCTTCATCAATAGTAAACTCTAACCGACTGTCGTTTTCTACTGCCGTGTTATTCAAATCCTTCACTGCTGACTCGGTTAAGCCTTCTTTTTCTGCTTTCGCTTGTGCTTCTGATTTTTTAATATTGGCCATTTTTTCTTGAGCCGTTAAATCAGATGCATTTTTCGCATCGGTTCCTGCATCAGTTTTACTTGATGCCGCAACATAATCACTGGTTCCCGTTGATTCGACTTTCGCTTCAACAGGCGCAGCGACATCTAAAGCAGGTTTAGACAATTGCTCCACCGGTTTGGGTGGCGTGATATTTGGAACACCACTTATTTGCATAGCCATTTTTATACCTCCAATCACTGTAAACAAAAATACCCCTCACAAGGAGAGGTATTCTTTTGCGTTAGTATACTGGAATTATCCTAATAATGATAAAACACTTTGTGGAATTTGATTCGCTTGCGCTAACATCGCAGTTCCTGCTTGTGATAAGATTTGAGCTTTAGTCAACTCAGCTGTTTCTGCTGCGAAATCAGTATCTTGGATACGGCTTCTTGAAGCAGATAAGTTCTCAACAGTAGTGGTTAAGTTAGACACTGTTTTAGTGAAACGATTTTGAACCGCCCCTAAATCCGCACGGTTAGCATCAATCGCTGCTAAGGCACCATCAATAGCTGAGATGGCAGCTTGCGCACCTGCAACTGTGGTGACATCAATTTGATCAACAGTTGTCTTAGAACTACCAGTGAATTTTTCAGCTCCTGAAGAAAACACACCACCTTCTGAAGAATCAATATTAGATGCAATTTGGAAAGTACCTG
>CAJVYO010000209.1 GCA_913009515.1 uncultured Methylococcaceae bacterium | reverse complement strand
GGATAACAAGGTACTACGGGCATTCAAATAACGCTGACGATTCGATAAATCATCATGCGTTAATAATACCTGTGCCGCCTGTAAATTATGGGTTTGAAAATTACTTTCAAATACTTGCACTAAGCCCATTTGTCCTACCGATGCAGCGGCTTGTAACTCATGTAACGCATGGGGACGTTCTTTTAAACCTAAACGCACCATGCCTTCCGCAACCGAACCTGAAGACACTAAAATAACATCAATGCCTTGTTGTTTAAGCTCTGCCATTTGTGCAACCCAAACACCAATCGCTTGCTTATTTAAGCCTTTACCGCCTTCGGTTAATAAAGCACTGCCGATTTTAATAACGACCCGTTTAATGCCATGAAAATCCTTACGATTCCTCATTAGATGCTTCCAATGCCTGATTTTCTAATGCAGTTTGCTCCTCTAAAAAAGCCATAATATCAAACATCAATTGCTTAGTGCCTTCTGCTTTTAAGGCTGAGATTTGATACGCAGGGCCTTGCCACTGCAATTCGTCAATAATCGCTTGGCAATAACTAGCTTGGTCTTCATCATCGTCTAAGCGATCAATTTTATTTAGCACTAACCAACGCGGTTTATTGCCTAAATCATCACTCCATTTTTGCACTTCTTTAATGATTTTTCGAGCGGCTTCAACCGGTGTATCCATGGATTCATAAGGCTTAATATCCACTAAATGCATCAATAATTTCGTACGTGCTAAATGCTTTAAAAACTGTAAACCTAACCCCGCTCCTTCAGCAGCCCCCTCAATCACCCCTGGAATATCCGCAATCACGAAACTGCGTTTTTCATCCACACTGACCACGCCTAAATTAGGCACTAAGGTGGTAAAAGGATAATCGGCAACACGAGGTTTTGCCGAGGATACCGCTCGAATTAAACTCGATTTTCCCGCATTTGGCATCCCCAATAAACCAACATCAGCAATTAACGTCAGTTCTAATTCTAAAATACGATGCTCACCTTTAGAACCCGTTGACGCTTTTTGCGGGGCACGATTAATACTACTTTTATAACGTGTATTACCTAAGCCATGAAAACCACCTTGAGCAACCAACAAGGTATCATCAACCTTAATCAAATCACCGAGCTTTTCCGCGGTTTTTTTATCGTAGACTGAGGTACCGGTTGGCACAGCAACATAAGTATCTTCCCCTTTTGCTCCGGTACACTGCTGCCCCATACCATTTTGACCCCGTTGGGCACGGTGTACCGAATGAAAACGAAAATCAACCAAGGTATTCACATTATCTGCAGCAATGAGATAAACCGAGCCGCCATCACCGCCATCACCGCCATCAGGCCCGCCTTTAGGAACATATTTTGCACGACGAAAGCCAATACACCCATTACCGCCATCCCCTGCTTCAACCCGTATTTCCGCTTCATCAACAAATTTCATCTTCCTAAACTCCCATTTACTACTTATATAAAGCCCTCTCCTTGGGGAGAGGGTTGGGTGAGGCGAGAGAATTATTATTCAACTTAACGCTGTTTTTTATTTTCTTCTCACCCAATTCTTCCTAATAAAAAAGAACTAGCATCACCTTATTTTAAAAACTTTTCACCTAACGTCATCATAAAAATTAAGCAAAAAAAAACCCCATCGATTAACAATGGGGTTCTTTTTTATCAAAAGCCAAGACAGCTATTCGCTGACGTATAACCTTTAATAATCTAATCTATGCTGCAACAATACTTACAAATTTACGTTTTTGAGGGCCTTTCACTTCAAAAACAACTTTGCCTGTTGCTGTTGCAAATAAAGTATGGTCTTTCCCACACCCTACATTTGTACCTGGATGAAAACGTGTACCACGTTGACGAACGATAATGCTTCCTGCATTAATTAATTCACCACCGTAACGTTTAACACCTAATCGTTTCGCATTAGAATCGCGACCGTTCTTAGTACTACCACCCGCTTTTTTATGAGCCATTGTAAATCCTCGTGTTAAGCAGAAATGCCTGTAATTTTGATTTCTGTGTAATATTGACGATGACCCATTTGTTTCATATGGTGTTTACGTCTTTTAAATTTAATGATTTTAACTTTTTTATGGCGACCTTGTTCAACGACTTCAGCTGTTACTTTGCTGCCATCGACATAAGGTTGGCCTATTTTTACAGCATCGTCTGATTGCACCATTAGCACATTATCGAATTCAATACTGTCGCCCATACCAAGCTCAAGTTTTTCTATTTTTAAGGTAGTGCCTTCTTCAACACGGTATTGTTTACCGCCAGTTTGAATTACCGCATACATGTGTGCAAGCTCCATCAAGCAATGTTTTGTCAAAATTGAACAGGAGATTATATGAATAAATAAAAATTTCGTCAACTAAAACTATAATTATATAAAAGTAACACTATATAATTAAGGTGTATTTTTAATCAGCAGCATCTGTTAATATAGTGCCAATTATTGGACATTTCTCATTTTAATATACGCCGCAATGACAGCCTCAGAAAACGCTCTTAACCCCAATCAAAATCCTATTGACTTTACATCTATACAGCGATTAACCGAGGCTGAAGCGCAATCTGTTGATCAATTAATTCTCGAAGAACTCACTTCGGATGTGGTGTTAATTAATCAAATTGGTCACTATATTATCAACAGTGGCGGTAAACGTTTACGTCCCATGTTGCTATTATTAACCGCAAAATCTTTAGATTATCAGGCCGATAAACATCTCTTATTAGCGGCAGTGATAGAGTTTATTCACACCGCCACTTTATTGCATGATGATGTGGTGGATGAATCGGATTTACGTCGCGGCAAAGATTCTGCCAATGCGGTCTGGGGCAATGCTGCCAGTGTATTGGTCGGTGATTACCTGTATTCTAGTGCCTTTGAAATGATGGTACGCACGGATAATATGCGGGTTATGGAAGTTTTATCAAAAACCACCACCGCGATTGCCGAAGGCGAAGTGTTGCAGTTATTAAATTGTAATAATCCTGCCACCACCGAAGAAAAATACCTTGAAGTGATTGCCCGAAAAACCGCTATTTTATTTAGTGCCGCAACACGTTTAGGGGCAATTCTAGCCAACGCTACACCCGAAATTGAACAAAGTTTAGCCAATTATGGTCAGCATTTAGGCAATGCCTTTCAACTGATTGATGATGCACTGGATTACACCTCAACAGAAGCCGAATTAGGTAAAAACTTAGGTGATGACTTAGCCGAAGGCAAACCCACTTTACCGTTGATTTATGCCATTGAAAACGGCACGCCTGAACAAGCACAAACTATTATTAATGCCATTAAAGAAGGTAATAGAGACTCGTTTAATGAAGTCTATGCGATTGTAAAAGCCACACATGCCATCGAATA
>CAJVYO010000208.1 GCA_913009515.1 uncultured Methylococcaceae bacterium | reverse complement strand
CACGTTGATCTGCATCAAAAAAATCTTGTAACTTTTTTAGTAATTTTTTCTTGCCCACGATGATTCTCCTATTAACTTATTAATTATCAGACTGCATCACTTTCATTAACTCACCATCATCTAACACTAATTCGCGTTCTGACTCTGTTGTTTTTTGCTGCTGTATGATAAATACAGTTTCTGCCATATCTACTAAATGCTTTTTTATTTCATACATATACGAACTATCGTTAATTAATGAAGTGCCCTCTTCAGGCTTAATTTTATGCTCTCTAATTAAAGCGTCAATACTCGCATTCATTTGCAGATCTTGTTCTTTTAGTTTTACTTTGAATACATCAAATGACAATAAACCTATCTCCTCGCCCTCTGTCTCAGCCTGAATACGAAATAACTCTAACTGCCTTAATAAATCAGCAATTTGATAACGAATTTTTTCATATTCCTCTTTAACAAAATGATTAGAGGAAAATCGCATTTTCAATAAGTTTTTTTGTAAATGCTTAGTATCTTTGATTGCTTCAACAATATGCCTGCTCGCTTCACGCAACCAGTATAAACTCCCCGATTGCAACATTTCCCAAGTAAAACTCGCTTGACTAATATAAGCGATAATAGCGCTATAAATCCCTTTCACACTACGTTCGTAGGCCGCATCGACATCATAAGCTGTAATTTTTCTACTTTGTACAACAAGTTGCTGTAAATCCTGTTCAGAAAATACACTACTAGGAGACAGCCCAATTGTTTTTAAAATAATATGACTGGCATGTTGATACAAACGTACTGTTTCTTGCCGTACCGCCAAAACTAAAGTATCTGGGAACGCCATTGCTGAATCATTAAGGTATTTAGGCTGATCAACTTTAATGCTTTCTCCTTTCAATACTCTTTCTAAGAAAGTCACCATGCGACCAATAAAGGGCAACATAATAACAACACCAACCAAATTAAACAGTGTATGAAAAATAGCCAGTTTAAGCGTGTAATCACTTGCACCTATATTTACCGCTTCTGCGATTACATCAACAAAATGAATAAACTGATTTATCATCAGCAAAGCAATGACCCCAGTAATAACATTAAATAATAAATGTGCACCTGCTAAACGCTTGCCTTCTACACTAGCGCTCATAGCTCCAATAATCGCGGTAATCGTTGTCCCGACATTAGAGCCAATTGCCAATGCTAAAGCATTTTCATAAGTAATTTGTTGCACCGATAAAGCGGTAATAATTAATACCATCGTCGCATGACTAGATTGCATAACAACCGTTGCCGCAATACCAATTAAGGTAAAAATCAGTAATCCTTTTATACCAGTGAGAGCATATTGTGCTAAATCAATGGTTTCTCGGAAGGTTTCAAAACCTTCCTTCATATAGGAGATACCTAAAAATAAAAAGCCCATACCCGCTAAAATAGCCCCTAGCCCTTTTAAAGCTTTACTCTTTTGAAATACCAACAAGATACCCAGCACCAGCATAGGCATTGCATAAGCGGCAATATCTACTTTTAGGCCGAAACCAGCGATTAACCATGCACCCGTTGTTGTACCTAGATTAGCACCAAAAATAATGCCAATGCCGGCCGCTAAATCTAATATTCCAACACTTAAAAATGAAATAGTGATGACAGTAACCAAAGAACTGGATTGCATCAATGTGGTAGAAATGGCACCAAAACTTAGGCTTTTCCATAATTTATCAGTACTGACACGTAAAATATTTTCTAAAGTACCACCCGTAAAAGATTGAAAACCTTGCTCTAAAGACAGCATACCGAAAAGAAAAATCGCCACACCCGCGGCAATTTGATTAAAATCGGGGCTTAACCACAAAGCATACGCTAACAATATGAAAATTGTGGGTAACAGTATTTTTTTTAACATTATTATCAGACCATTCACAAGCTAAGGGGTTTATGAGCTCATTATAAGCTATAATTTGCAGCTTATTTGCGTTTAGAAAAAACATCCATGTTGACAGAATTTAAAACGATTGGCATTTTAGGGAAATCCAGCGACTCAAGTATTGCCGAGACCTTAAACGAACTCTACCAATTTCTAAAGCCGCATTACCAAATTATTATTGATTCTATTAGCGCCCCCTTAGTCCCTGATTTTTCTGGAAACACTGTCCCTGCAGAAAAACTAGCTCAGCATTGTGATGTACTCATTGCTATGGGTGGAGATGGGACTTTTTTATCAGCAGCTCGTATTGCTGCAGGTAATAATATTCCACTTATCGGTGTTAATCTTGGGCGCGTGGGCTTTCTGGTAGATATTTCACCCGACGAGCTGCTCAGTAAATTAAACGATATATTGCAAGGTCGGTTTCGTAAAGAAAAACGCTATTTATTACGTACTAAAATCATCCGAGATAATCAAATTATCCACGAAGAGACAGCAGTCAACGAAGTTGTTATCCATCGCTGGGTTACACCGAGCATGATTGAATTGCAAACTACGATTGATGGCGTTTACCTTAATACGCAGCGTTCCGACGGTTTAATCATCTCAACACCTACTGGGTCAACTGCTTATGCGCTCTCTGCAGGTGGACCTATTATTCATCCTTCATTAAATGCTTTATTATTAGTGCCACTCAACCCCCACACTTTATCTAACCGCCCTATTGTGATTGATGATAACTCTGAAATAGAAATCAATTTCATCAAAACCAACGAAATTAATGCCCAAGTCACTTGCGATCATATAGCCATTCCTGATGTATTAATCAGTGATACAATTCTGATTAAAAAGGACCCTAATCCGATTACCTTACTGCATCCGGAAAATCATGATTTTTTCCACACCTTACGTGACAAACTCAGCTGGAGCAGTGGCTACCCCATTTAATTATGCTACAAAACATTAATATTATTGACCTTGCCATCGTTGAGTCCTTAGACCTAAATTTAGAAAAAGGCCTCTCTGTACTTACCGGCGAAACCGGCGCAGGTAAATCTATTTTACTCACTGCTTTAGGGCTTGCTTTAGGTGAAAGAGCGGATGCAAGCTATGTACGCCCAGATAGTCAGCGTGCCGAAATCAATTTAAGCTTTGATTTAAGTGATGCGCCCGCAGCACAAGCATGGCTAGAAGAAAATGAATTAGATGCTGATAATCAATGCTTAATTCGTCGCACTATTCGTCAAGATGGTCGTTCAAAAGCCTATATCAATGGTCGTCCAACGACGCTGCAAGCATTAAAGTTACTTAGCTCACAATTAGTTGAAATTCACGGTCAACATGCACACCTCACCTTATTAGAAAGTGATGAGCAACGAGAATTACTCGATAACTATGCACAAAATACCAGCTTACTTGCGGAAACTAATCAAGCCTATTTGCAATGGCGCGCTAATTATTATGAATTAGAAGCATTAATTAAGTCATCAACAGATCAAAGTAATCAGGAAGATTTATTGCG
>CAJVYO010000207.1 GCA_913009515.1 uncultured Methylococcaceae bacterium | reverse complement strand
TTTTAGGACACTCAAAATGCCTGCACCAACAACACTTTCCAGCAATGCTATTATTTACGCCATCTTATCGCTAAATAGTGAAATAGATTTACAAAAAGGTTACTTAGAATCAGGCGATATTGACGCTGATGATCGCGATAATGAAGAAGATATGCTCAATGATTTAGAGCAAGCGTTTATGGAATTTATCGAATATTATAAAAGCTATCGTCATCAAGATGCTTCATTGCCAAGCATTGACGAATTATTAACCACACCACTCTAGTCATGAGCTATACACTCTACGGCATAAAAACCTGCTCAACCGTGGGTAAAGCCAGAAAATGGTTGAATGAACATAGCATTGAACATCAGTTCCATGATTATCGGCAAGCGGGTATTACTGCTGAACAACTGCAATTTTTTATTGCACAAAGTAACTGGGAGTTGTTATTAAATAAACGCAGCACCACATGGAAAAATTTAGATGCTGCTCAAAAACAAAGCATTAACCCAGAAAGTGCGGTACAACTTATGCTAGAGAATCCGACCTTAATTAAGCGTCCACTATTAGTGTCAGATAAGCATTTTTTAGTTGGCTTTAAACTAGCAGATTATGAGGCATTACTATGAGCGAAACTTTAGCGTTATTAAAAGAATTAGTCAGTCGTGAATCGATTACCCCTGACGATGCTGGTTGCCAAGCATTACTGAGTGAACGTCTTGAAAAAATTGGTTTCAAAGCCGAACATTTAGATTTTGCAGATACTAAAAATATCTATTTGAAGCGTGGTGAAAATAAGCCTTTATTTGTTTTTTTAGGCCATACTGATGTTGTCCCCACTGGCGATGTAGCACGCTGGGATTCGCCACCCTTTGAGCCTACAATTCGTGATGGACAATTATATGGTCGAGGAACGGCGGATATGAAAGGCGGCATTGCCTGTTTTGTCACCGCAGTAGAACGTTTTGTGGCAAAACACCCTGAATACCAAGGGGCTATTGCTATGATGATTACCAGCGATGAGGAAGGTCCTGCCACTAATGGCGTGGTCAAAGTTATTGAGGTGCTGGAACAGCGTAATGAAAAAATAGATTGGTGTTTAGTAGGTGAGCCGTCTAGCGACAAACAACTTGCTGACATTATCCGTGTCGGTCGTCGTGGCTCACTGTGTGCAAAACTGACTATCAAAGGTATTCAAGGGCATGTTGCTTATCCTGATATTGCTGATAATCCCATTCATCGTTTTGCACCTGCATTAAAAGCCTTAACCGATGAAGTTTGGGATAAAGGTAATCCTTTTTTTCCACCTACCAGCTTACAAATTTCTAATATCAATGGCGGTACAGGAGCGGAAAATATTATTCCTGCCGACCTAGAAGTGATGTTTAATTTACGTTTTTGTACCGAACTTACCGAGGCGGTAATTAAACAACGTGTACATGCTTTATTGGATAGTTTTAATTTAGATTACACTATTATCTGGCGTTTATCCGGTAATCCTTTTTTAACCCCAGGTGGTGATTTAGTCACAGCAACCCATACGGCGATTCAAAAAGTCACTGGACGTGAAACCTTAGATGATACCGGGGGCGGCACATCAGATGGACGTTTTATTGCACCCACTGGGGCGGAAGTCATTGAATTAGGCCCTATTAATGAGAGTATTCATAAAATCAATGAAAATACTAATATTAATGATTTAGAAATTCTATCAAATATTTACGAACAAATTTTAGTGGAGCTATTTGCTTAAATTTTTAAAAAATACAATACGTTAATTGGAAATCAATATCAATATCCGCTTGTTTAGGCCTCATATTTCCTGTTGAGGCCTGCATAAATCGACTGGAAAACCGCTGTTTTCCACCACTGGTTTCGACAAAATAAGGCACATTTTTCGGTAAATGAATAATTAATAGCTGATAGGGCTGCCCTGTTTCCAGTGTTGCTTGATAAAAACCTTTTTTAGCCACTTCATCACTAGGCGAGCCACTTAAGCGAATAAAATTTAAAATTAAATCAATCGCACCCCGAATCGTAGCAAATTGAGCCACCCAATTATCGACATCTTTATTTTGTATCTCACCTGCTTGCTCTAGCCAAAAATGATAAGCCGGCAAATCAAACGAACAAGTACCACCGGGAATACTACTACGCTGGGAAATCGTATGAAATAAATCACTTTTCATGCTCGATAAATCTACTTTACCCGCGGTATCGTATAAAATTTTACTGGTTATTTTTAAATCATCTAAAATTTGACGCAAACGTTGAATATCAACCCCATCATGAACTGAAATTTGATTTAGTCGATTGGAATGTCGCTCGAGTTCTTTTAAGGTTTCCGCTTTTAAATCATGTCGTGTAAAAACTTGTAATATATCCACCAAAGTACTGACGGTTGCACGTCTATCCCAAACACTAGTACCCGATAAAAAATGGTCTAATTGTAAAAATAGTTGCTCTAAACGAATAAAAATACGCATTCGTTCGTTTAACGGAAATTCATAACTAATTAATGTTGAGTTCATAACGCGTATTGCATAAAGTGTGAATGTAAAAAATTAACTTGTTGCACTAAGGAAGTATTATCTGAATTATCAATTATACTGTCTGCATATTCCAAACGTTGCTCACGACTTACCTGTGTTGCCATAATAGCTTGAATAGTGTCTTTAGAAACAGTATCTCTTACTAATGCTCGTTGAATTTGCTGCTCAGGCAAACAATCTACCACGATAATATGTTCAACTAAAGCCTGCATTTGCGTTTCAATTAATAATGGAATTTCAATAATAATATAAGCTTGTTCTGACTGTAACTGCATTAATCGCTTAATTTCAGCATAAATAAGCGGGTGGGTAATATTTTCAAGCAGCTGCTTTTTATGTGCATCTTTAAAAATAAGGTCTCGTAAATACGCTCTATTTAATGAGCCATCGGCTAATAAACAAGCGGTACCAAATTGCTGTTCGACCTGTGCCAAACCAACAGACCCTATCGTTACAACATCACGCGCAATTTTATCCGCATCAATAATAATCGCGCCTAACTCATTAAATAGTTTAGCAACCGTTGACTTACCACTTGCCAATCCACCCGTTAAACCAACAGATAGCATAAACTATAAACCCACACTCACTAAATATAAGTTATTAATCTCATCGCCCCATAATAAAGCAATCCAGCCTGCTATCGCTAGATAAGGTCCAAAAGGAATAGGAATATTTTTATCTCGCTGTAACACTATCATCATACTAATACCTATCACCGCTCCCACCAAAGAAGATAATAAAATAATCAGTGGTAAATATTGCCAGCCTAGCCACGCACCAAACAAGGCTAATAATTTAAAATCTCCATAACCCATACCCTCTTTGCCGGTGAGCAATTTAAATGCATGAAAAACGCACCATAACGCCAAATAACCTGCTACCGCACCGATAATACTCGAC
>CAJVYO010000206.1 GCA_913009515.1 uncultured Methylococcaceae bacterium | reverse complement strand
CAACCCCAATAATTACTGCCGCACACGCCCCACTACCACACGCCAAGGTTTCACCGGCTCCTCGCTCATAAACCCGCAACTTAATGGCTTTGCGATTAAGTACCTGCATAAAGCCGACATTCACCCGTTCAGGAAAAAAAGGATGACTTTCTAAGGCCTCCCCTAAGCTTTCAACCGCGGCAAACTGTATATCTGCCACTTCTAATACCGCATGAGGATTACCAATTGATACCGCACCAAATGCACGCTCTGTCCCGTCAATATTAACGGTATAAAATTTTTGTTCCTGCTCACTACGCACTGGAATTAACACCGGTTTATGCTGTGGAATGCCCATATTCACGGTAATTAAATGATTATCATCAAAGGTGAGTAATAATTGCCCTGCTAAGGTATCAACGAGAATATTTTCTTTATAAGACAAACGTTTATCACGAATAAAACGTGCAAAACAGCGGGCTCCATTACCACATTGAGCCACTTCACTGCCATCAGCATTAAAAATACGATAACGAAAATCCGCATGAGAGCCTTCGGCATATTCGACTAATAATATTTGGTCGCAACCCACGCCAAAATGACGATCAGCAATAAAACGAATATCGCGGTGGCTTAGATTAATTTTTTGACGAATCGCATCAATCACCACAAAATCATTACCTAAACCCTGCATTTTTGTAAATTCAATTAACATAATTCTTTGATATTACGGTAATAAATGTTCGCCAGCCCAAAGCTGTGTGATACTTTCACGTTCACGAATAAGATAGGCTTTATCTTTATCAACCATGATTTCTGCAAGTCGCGGGCGAGAATTGTAATTAGAGCTCATCGTAAAACCATAAGCACCTGATGAACGAATAGCCAATAAATCATTTTCTTGTAAGGCTAAATCACGCTGCTTACCCAAGAAATCACCGGTTTCACAGACAGGGCCAACAATATCCCATGTTTGCGTTTCAGTCTCATTATTTTGCTGTACCGGAATAATAGCCTGCCATGCACTGTATAAAGACGGTCTTACCAAATCATTCATTGCTGCATCGACAATTGCAAAATTTTTATATTCGGTCGGCTTTAAATACTCTACTTTGGTAATTAAAATGCCTGCATTGCCAGCAATAGCACGTCCTGGCTCTAATAAAATTTCTAAATTATTCTCACCTAAACAGGCTAATAATTCACGCACATATTCAGCTGGCTCTGGCGGCACTTCATCTTGATAGCAAATCCCTAAGCCACCGCCTAAATCTAAATGCTGTAAATGAATACCTTCTGCTTTTAAACACTTCACAATATTTAATACCCGTTTTAAAGCGTCTAAAAACGGCCGTGTTTCCGTCAGTTGCGAACCAATATGACAATCAATACCGACAATTTCGATATTTTTCATCTTCGCCGCGCGCCGATATTCATTTAGGGCATCTTCAATACTAATGCCAAATTTATTTTCTTTTAAACCCGTAGAAATATAAGGATGTGTTTTTGCATCGACATCAGGGTTCACCCGAAAGGAAACCGGAGCGATTACGCCTAGTTCACCAGCAATGTCATTAATACGATCTAGCTCGCCTTTAACTTCAATATTGAAACAACGAATACCTATTTCTAACGCACGTTTAATTTCATCTTTGCGCTTGCCTACCCCCGAAAATACAATTTTCTGGGGTTCACCTTGTGCCGCTAAGACACGCTCTAACTCACCTACTGAAACAATATCAAACCCTGAGCCTAAGCGTGCTAATGTATTTAAAATAGCAATATTAGAATTGGCTTTCACCGCATAACAAATTAAATGTTTTTGACTGCCAAAAGCATTATCAAACGCATGCCAATGACGTTCTAAAGTTGCTTTTGAATACACATAACAAGGCGAACCATATTGCTTCACAAGCTCTGTAATGGCAACATCTTCAGCAAATAATTGCTGCTGTTTATAATTAAAATAATCCATTAATCTATCTCAGCATAATTGCTTGCAGCAGGCATATATAAAGGCCCTTTTTGACCGCAGCTTTGTAAAAATAAACTAAACAGTAATACAGTGAAAACACGATGAATAATCATAAAATTAAGCATAAATTAATTTAGGCAAGCCAGTGGCTAGCACTGGAAAAATAAGCAAAATACCCAGCAATATTAACTGAATAATAATAAAAGGTAACACCCCTTTATAAATTTGTAAGGTCGTTACTTCAGCAGGGGCAACGCCACGCAAATAAAATAAAGCAAAGCCAAACGGTGGGGTTAAAAATGACGTTTGTAAATTTAAGGCAATCATAATACCGAGCCAAATAGGATCAATACCCATCATTAATAACACTGGACCAACTATCGGCACAATTACAAAGGTAATTTCAATAAAATCTAAGACAAAGCCTAATAGAAACATCACCGCCATAACGACAAATAAAGCCCCGTATTTTCCACCCGGTAAATCAGATAATAATTCAATGATTAACTCATCGCCTTCAAAGCCTCTAAAGACCAAGGAGAATAAAGCCGCTCCCATCAGAATCATAAAAATCATACTGGTAACTTGAGTAGTTTGCCGTGTTACCTCTTCTAAAATAGCTTTATTTAATTGTTTTTGTACACCCGCTAATATTAAAGCCCCCACTGCCCCTACCGACGCGGCTTCAGTCGGTGTTGCTAATCCACCAATAATAGAGCCAAGTACCGATAAAATAAGGGCTAAGGGAGGAATTAAACTTTTAAAAATTCGTAAATAAAAGCCTTTTTCATGATTTTGTATAGTGGTGGGCTTGGGCATTTTATCAGGGTATAACCAAGCAATGAAGCTGATATACACTAAATATAAACTCACCAACAATAAACCCGGAATTAAAGCCCCTGCAAATAAATCGCCCACTGAAATAGTTTCGGGTGCAAAAACACCCATTTCTAATTGAGCTTGCTGGTAGGCGGTTGCAATCACATCACCTAATAATACCAAGACGATAGACGGGGGAATAATCTGCCCTAACGTACCTGACGCACAAATAATACCGCAGGAAATAGCCGGATCATAGCCTCTTTTTAACATCGTAGGCAATGATAACAAACCCATCGTTACCACCGTTGCACCGACAATACCGGTACTTGCCGCCATTAACATCCCGACAATGGTTACCGCTATTCCTAAGCCACCTCGTAAACCACTAAATAATTCAGACATTGCTTCTAATAAAGCTTCCGCAATTTTAGCCCGCTCTAATAATACCCCCATAAACACAAATAAAGGCACGGCAATGAGGGTTTCATTATTCATCAAACCAAATAAACGATTCGGTAAGGCAGTTAAGAAATCAGCATCAAAATTATCGAGCTGTAAACCAATCACAGAAAATAGTAAGGCGGTGCCACTTAAGACAAAGGCCACTGGATAGCCACTTAATAACACCACAAACACAGCGGCAAACATCCATATCGCCATATAATTATCCATGCTGCGGCTCTATTAACTGCACTAACTTATGCAATACTAATCCAATGC
>CAJVYO010000205.1 GCA_913009515.1 uncultured Methylococcaceae bacterium | reverse complement strand
CTGCTCCTGCTCCAGCCCCATAATATAAGGTAGGGCCTACCGCATCAGCTTGAACTAAAACGGCATTCATAACGCCATCAACATTGGCAATTAAACGACGCTCAGGAATCAGCGTTGGATGCACTCGTAGTTCAATGCCTTTGTCGGTTTTACGAGCAATGCCTAAATGTTTAATGCGATAGCCTAGTTCACCCGCATATTCAACATCTTCACGAGTTATTTTAGTAATCCCTTCGGTAAAAACGTTTTCAAATTGTAGCGGCACACCAAAAGCGATAGAGGCTAAAATCATTAACTTATGACCTGCATCAATGCCTTCAACATCAAAGGTAGGATCGGCTTCGGCATAACCTAAGGCTTGGGCTTCGCTTAAAACATCTTCAAAATCACGCCCTTTATCACGCATTTCAGTCAGAATGAAATTTCCGGTGCCATTAATGATACCGGCTAGCCAGTTAATTTGATTACCACTAAGTCCTTCACGCATTGCTTTGATGATAGGAATGCCACCGGCAACAGCTGCTTCATAGGCAACTATTACATTTGCTTTGGCCGCGGCTGCAAAAATTTCATTGCCGTGTAAAGCGATTAACGCTTTATTAGCTGTAACAATATGCTTTCCTTGTGCAATAGCTTTTAATACTAATGTTTTAGCTAAATCAGTTCCGCCCATTGATTCTACAATAATATCAATATCAGGATTATTGATAATAATATCAGCTTCTGTTGTTAGGACGAGCTCTTGTGTACTGCAAATACGATCGCCGTCTAAATTTTTAACAGAAGCACACGTGACCATAATATATCGGCCAGTACGACGTGCAATTTCTTTTTCATTACGTCGTAAAACATTAACAGTGCCGCCACCGACAGTGCCTAAACCTAAAATACCTATATTGATTGTTTTCAATTGAAACTCCTATAAAAAAATCTGTTTAAATTAAGCCATCTTTTTTAAACATAGTACGAATACCTCGTAATGCTTGACGGGTACGGTGTTCATTTTCAATTAAACTAAAACGTACGTGATCATCGCCAAATTGTCCAAAGCCTACACCGGGGGAGACAGCGACTTTTGCATCAGTGATCATTTTTTTAGCAAATTCAAGCGAGCCCATTGCTTTGTATTGTTCTGGAATCGGCGCCCATACAAACATAGTGGCTTTAGGTTTTTCTACTTGCCAGCCCATAGCACTCAGACCATCGCATAAAACATCGCGGCGTTCCTTATACATATTACAAATTTCGGTAACACAGTCTTGCGGACCTTCTAAAGCCGTAATGGCGGCAATTTGAATCGGTGTAAACATACCGTAATCTAAATAAGATTTGATGCGAGCCAGTGCAGCAACAAGTTCTTTATTACCGCACATAAAACCGACTCGCCAGCCGGGCATATTGTAACTTTTCGAGAGTGAGAAAAATTCAACAGCGACATCTTCAGCCCCTTCAACTTCTAAAATAGACGGTGCTTTATAGCCATCAAATACAATGTCAGCATAGGCTATATCATGGACGACCCAAATTTTATGTTCTTTTGCAATGGCGATGATCTTTTCGAAGAAATCAAGCTCTACGCATTCAGAGGTAGGATTGCCAGGGAAATTTAGAATTAACATTTTTGGCTTTGGCCATGATTCTGAAATCGCTTTTTGTAGCTCTTCCATGAAATCTACGCCTGGCACCATTTTAACATGGCGTAAATCAGCCCCTGCAATGACGACACCATAAGGATGAATCGGATAGGCAGGATTAGGCACTAAAACCGTATCCCCGGGGCCTAATGTGGCGAGAGCTAAATGTGCTAAACCTTCTTTGGATCCAATGGTGACAATGGCTTGGGTTTCAAAATCTAAATCAACGTCGTAGCGTTTTTTATACCAATTACAAATGGCTTTACGTAAGCGTGGAATACCACGAGAAACTGAATAGCGGTGGGTGTCTTGGCGTTGCGTGGCCTCAACCATTTTATCAACGATATGTTTAGGCGTTGGCTGGTCAGGGTTGCCCATGCCAAAATCTATAATATCCTCACCTTTGGCTCGTGCGTTAGCTTTTAACTCATTAACAATATTAAAGACATAGGGTGGGAGGCGTTTGATACGTTGAAATTCTTCCATTGGTGGCTCAAATATTTAATAGGGTGTTGTTAATGATGTTTTTGGTGATGCATCATGCGGATATTATGCTTACTTAACCCCTTAAGTTACGTCGGTTATTAGCTATTGTCAACTTGAATAGGGGGAAGGTATTAATGAATTATTTATGGAGTAGTTAAATCTGCAATTTTTTGTAAAATATCATCAATATGATTTTTAACTTTTACTTTACGCCATTCATAAATGAGTGTGCCTTGAGTATCGATTAGAAAGGTGCTACGTTCAATGCCTCTCACTTGTTTCCCATACAGTGTTTTCATTTTAATGGTGTCAAATAAGTCACATATTTTTTCATCTTTATCGCTCAATAAATCAAAAGGAAACGCATGTTTATCTTTAAAACCTTGATGAACGCGCACACTGTCACGAGAAATCCCAAAAATGACGGTATTTAGAGTGTTAAATTTTTCAATATTATCACGAAAGTCCTGACCTTCTGTGGTGCAGCCTGGGGTATTATCTCTGGGGTAAAAGTATAAAATAATATTTTTACCTTGATGATTTGTTAGTTGGAAATTGCTGTCCGCTGTTGAAAGAGCTTCAAAATTGGGTACGATTTGATTGGTAGATAGAGAGGGCATATTAAAACTATTTTAAGAGGCGATGAATGGCATATAACTACGTCGTTATGGCTGTTCTAAATTTAAAAAATACTATGTTTCAGAGCAGAAAGCAGAACGTTAAATGTTTTAGTGAAGATATTTATCAATTTTAGCATTTTAGTGGTTGTTTTGCGAGATTCATGGGAGCTATAGCTCATTACAACGGTTTTTGAGTGGAAATATTATTTATAGGCAAGAGGATTTTTTTAAAAGTTTTAGTGTTATTTTTTAGACTAGGTGACTATGTTTGCTTTACTTTCGTGAAAGTTAATGACTATTAATGTAAAATTGATCAATTAGGTTTTATTTAGTTTGGAGACTTGAGGAGTCAATGGAAAATTCTAATCAAGACGCTTATGCAGCTCGTAATTTTGAAGAAGAATTAGATAAGGTTTTGCAGGAAACTGCCGATGAAATGCAAGAACAAAGCTATGGATTAGTTGATAAGGACTTTGCATTAGATAATTTACTTGATGAGGCGGTTGCTGATATTGAGAACTCTGCGGAGTTGAGTGATAGTATAGATAATGAATTATTGTCATTAGATGAAAGCTTAGAGATACTACTTGAAGAAGACCCACAATCTGTTGTAGCAAAAGAACCTATGAAAAACACTGCTGAAAGCGAATTAAATAAAATAACTGAAGAAATAGATACCGTAGATGTCTCTGATCCTGTTGAGGCAATGTTTGAAAGTAGTATGGATGAATCATTAGATAATGAAGAAGCTATTGAAGATGATAGTTTGCCAGTAGAAGAAATTACTGCAGCGGTTTCAGAGTTGATAGATGATGAGATTAAGGAAGAAACTTCCTCTGGAAATTCGGCAGAAATTGAGGATTCTGGGTGGTGGGAAGATGATTCTCAAAAAGAGAAATCTGCAGAATCTAGTTTAGAC